>DASZCE010000171.1:0-4409 GCA_035943455.1 Gaiellaceae bacterium
GCACCGCCCTAGCCTCCCGCTCGAGCGGAAGGCCGTCGCCGGGTCGTCCAATCAAGACAGGCACAATGCTCGCGTGCTGAGCCCGGCGATCGAGAACCTCGTCGCGCAGTTGACGCGGCTCCCGGGCGTCGGGACCCGTACTGCGCACCGTCTGGCCTTCCACTTGCTCCGCGCGCCCAAGGACGAGGCGCTCGAGCTGGCCGGAGCGCTCACGACCGCAAAGGAGCGCGTCCGCTTCTGCGCCGACTGCGGCAACTGGACCGAGGACGAGAGGTGCGAGATCTGCCGCGACGCCCGTCGTGACCGCACGGTGATCTGCGTCGTCGAGCAGCCGGCCGACGTGATCTCGCTCGAGCGCACCCACGAGTACCGCGGCCTCTACCACGTCCTCGGCGGAGCGCTCTCACCGCTCGACGGCGTCGATCCCGAGGACCTTCGGATCGAGGAGCTGTTCCGCCGCGTCGAGAGCGACAGCGTCGTGGAGGTCGTGCTCGCCACCAACCCCAACACCACCGGCGAGGCGACGGCGTCATTCATCGCCGACCGCCTTCGCAGCCGCGTGCGAGTCACGCGCCTCGCGAGTGGGCTACCGGTCGGCGGCGACCTCGAGTACGCGGACGAGGTGACGCTCGGCCGCGCCCTCTCTGGCCGCCGGGAGGTATAGGCGACGGCGACGACCCAGTACGAAGCCGTCCCCGCCCTCACTGGCGAGGCTCCCAGCAGGGAAGGCACCGTCGTGATGAAGTTCGGCGGCACGTCGGTCGCGGACACCGACCGCATCAGGGCCGTCGCGCGGCGGCTCGTGGCGGCACAGGAGGCCGGAAACCGCGTCGTCGCCGTCCTCTCCGCGATGGGCGACACGACGGATGAGCTCGTCCGCCTCGCCTACCAGATCTCCTCGCGCCCGGCGGCGCGGGAGCTCGACATGCTGATCTCGGTCGGAGAGCGCGTCTCGTGCGCACTTGCGGCCATGGCGATCCACGACCTCGGCCACGAGGCGATCTCGCTGACGGGATCCCAGGCCGGAATCGTCACGGACACCGCTCACGGCAAGGCAAAGATCGTCGACGTGCGCGCCCGCCGGATCCACGAGGCCCTCGACGAGGACATGATCGTGCTCGTCGCCGGCTTTCAGGGCGTCTCGACGGCATTCGACGTGACGACGCTCGGCCGTGGGGGCTCGAATTTGACCGCCGTCGCACTCGCTGCAGCGCTGGGGGCGAGCGCCTGCGAGATGTACACCGATGTCGAGGGCGTCTTCACCGCCGACCCGCGACTCGTTCCGAACGCGCGCAAGCTTCACGCCGTGAGCTACGAGGAGATGCTGGAGATGGCCGCGAGCGGCGCGAAGGTGCTCCAGCTACGCTCGGTCGAGTTCGCGCGGAACCACGGCGTCAAGCTGCACGTCCGCTCCAGCTTCTCCGAAGAGGACGGGACGTGGGTCAGCGAGGAGGACGAACGGATGCTCGAGAAGGCAATCATCTCCGGCGTCACCCATACGGTCGAGGAGGCGATCTACCGGGTCGAGGGCGCGAAGGCTTCGGATCTCTTTCACGCGCTCGCCGACGCGGGCGCGAGCGTCGACACGATCATCCAGACGGGGCCGGAGATCGTCTTCTCGGCGCCGTTCTCGGACACCGACGAGGTGACGAGGACACTGGACGGACTCGGCGTTCGCTGGTCTTCGCGTGACGACCTCGGCAAGGTCAGCCTCGTCGGCGCCGGAATGCGGACGCACCCGGGGATCGCGGGGAGGACGTTCTCGACGCTTGCGGAAGTGGGGATCGAGCCCGAGATCGTGAATACGTCGCCGATCAAGATCGCGTGCTTCCTCCCGAGGGACGACGTCGAGGGGGCGGTCCGCGCCCTGCACGAGGCCTTCGAGCTCGACGCGGAGGAAGCGGAGCGAGCCCATGAGTAGCGCCAGGCTCGGTGTCGTCGGCGCCACCGGGGCGGTAGGCAAGGTCACGCTCGCACTGCTCGCAGAGCGGGGCTATACCGACGTCCACGCCTTCGCCTCGGCCCGCTCCGCCGGGAAGACGGTGGACTTCGGTGACGCGAAGCTGGCCGTCGCGGAGGCGACGCCGGAGAACCTCACCGCCGCCGACCTCGACCTCTGCTTCTTCTCCGTCGGCACGGGCCCGAGCTCGGAGCTCGTCCCGCCGACGGCTGAGGCGGGGACAACCTGCATCGACAAATCGGACGCCTTCCGGCTCGCGGCCGGAATCCCGCTCGTCGTCGCCGGTGTCAACGACGGTGCACTCGACGGCGGGCCGATCGTCGCCAATCCGAATTGCTCTGCGATCCAGCTGTCGTGTGTTCTCAAGCCGCTGCACGACGCCGCCGGGCTCCGGCGTGTGCGCGTCGCGACGTACCAGTCGATGTCGGGCGCAGGCGACGCCGGAATCGAGCGGCTTCGCGCGGTGAGGCCGATGGAGGCCGACCTCGCGATGGACTGGGAGCTCGAAGGCGACGAGTTCAGCGAGGAGGCGAAGCTGCGCGCCGAGACGCGGAAGATCCTCGACCTTCCCCACCTGCCGCTGCAGGCGACGTGCGTCCGCGTCCCGGTTCTCGTCGGGCACGCGCAGGCGATCTGGGTCGAGAGCGAGGAACGGGTCACGCCGGAGCACGCGCGGTCGCTGTTCGGCGCGGCGCCACATGTGCGGCTGAAGGACTTCGCCACGCCGGGCGACGCCGCCGGGATGGACGAGGTCCTCGTGGGCCGAATCCGAGCGGATTCGACCGAGCCGAACGGTCTGACGGTGTGGGCGGTCAACGACAACCTCCGCAAGGGCGCCGCGCTCAACGCGATCCAGGTCGCCGAGCTCGTCCTCGCCCCGGAGCTTGTCTCGGCCTGAAGGCCGGGAGGGCGAGGCGCCGCCCCTCGCCCCCCGTCGACGGGCCCCGCGCGCTAGGCCTTGTGGATCACGATGCTCCCACCGCTGATCGCCTGCGGGTCGGACTGATCGATGTCGTCCGAGTTGCCGAGCCGGTTGTCGAAGACGACTTCGCCCGTCCCCTGCTTCGTGATCTTGATCCGGAACCGGTCGGCTCCCGTATTGCCCGCTCCAGCGATCTGGCCGTCGTACGCGGTCAGCCGGAAGTCGTAGCCGGAGACGCCGTTGACCTGCCCGGTGCCCTTGTACTGGGCCTTGTAGCCGGACACGACGAGCCACTGGTAGTTCGCGCTGTGGAACTTGAAGTTCCCGACCTGGAAGTTGAACTCGGTCTCACCGGTCGGGGTTGACGCGCCGTTCTTGTACTTCGAGGTGAAGCCGAAGTTCGCCCGGCCGGCGAGGGTCGGGTCGGCCCGGTACGAGCCGGCGGCGACGTCGATCCACCCGCCGCCCGTGACGAAGCCGGCGCTCGGGTCGTACACGACGATCATCACCTCGGCCGTCCCGGATGCTCCCTCGTCGTCCGTGACCGTCACCTTGATCGTGTAGACGCCTGCAGTGTTGTACGTGTGCGTGCCGGAGCACGTGCCGGAGCCGTTCGCTTCCGACACGGTCCCGGGCGAGCTCGTGCCGTCGTCCCAGTTGACCGAGCAGGTGTGCGTGTCGCCCTTGCCCGCGTCGGTGAACGACGCATTGACGGTGACGACCGCCGGCTTCGCGTAGAGCCGGCCGAACTCTGGCGACGTGATGGTTACCCGCGGCGCGGAGTTGCCGACGGCGACCTGCTTCGTGTACTCGCGCTCACCGCCGTCCTTGTCGCGGATCTTGCCCCTGACCGTCCTCGTGCCGTTGTCGTTCGTCGGGCAGCTTCGGGTGTTCGAGGCGCCGTACGAGCTGTAACCCAGGCCGTCGCCGCAGTCGAACGCGTAGTTGAAGCCGGCGCCGGCGTCGACCGACGACGGATCGCTCGGGCTCGTCAACGAAAGGTCGATGTCGTCGCCCTCGTTGACCGAGCTCGGCGCGTTGAAGGTTGCAGACGGCGGGACGTTGCGTACGGTGACCGAGTCGCTGTACTCGTGCACGCCGCCGTCCTTGTCGCGGATCTTCGCCTTCACCGAGCGGCTGCCGTTGTCGTTCGCTCCGCAGTCGTACGAGGCTGAGAGTGAGGGCGTGGTCGTGAAGGGCCCGTAGCCCGTGCCGTCGCCGCAGTCGAACGCGAAGGTGAACTTCGCCGCCTGATCCGCCGAGGACGCGTCGTCGCCGTTCGTCATCGAGAGCGTGAAGCTGGAGCCCTCGTCGACCGGGCCATTGTTCGAGAAGGTCGCGGTCGGAGCGACGTTCGCGACGGAGACATTGAAGCTCTTCTCGTCGCTCGCGCCGCCGTCCTTGTCCGTGACCGTGACCGTGGCGGCGTAGGTGCCGTTGTCGTCGTACGTGTGCGAGCGGGAGATTGGGCCCTGGCTCGTCGTCTGGAAGGAGTCGGAGCCGTCTCCCCAGTTGACCGCTACCGAC
>DASZCE010000172.1:0-3193 GCA_035943455.1 Gaiellaceae bacterium
AAACCACGTTTTGTCATCTATCTCCCCTCCCTGGATCTTCGGAGCGGCCGATATTGACAGGTATTTCGGTTTCGGCCGCCGGCAGGGAGGGCTAGAAGCCGTACCGCTCCTCGTTCCAGTAATCCGCCTCGTTGTGGTAGCCGAGGCGCTCCCAGAACCCGGGCTCGTCATGATCGAGGAGTTCGAGAGCCCGAAGCCACTTGGCGCTCTTCCAGAAATAGCGCTTCGGGATCACGAGGCGGAGCGGCCAACCGTGCTCCGGGGTCAGCGGCGCTCCGTCGGCTTCGTATGCAAGCAGCGCCTCGTCCTCCTGGAGGGCCGACAGCGGCACGTTCGTGGTGAAATCCTGCTCGGCGTGTGCGACAACGAACCGGGCGCTCGGCTTCGGTCGCACGAGCTTCGCAAGCTCGTTCCAGTGGACGCCTTTAAAGCTCGTATCGAAGCGGCTCCAGCGCGTGACGCAGTGGATATCGGTCGTGATCTCACGCGCGGGGAGCGAGGTGAACTCCTCCCACGAGAGGGTGATCGGGTTCTCGACCTCGCCGAAGACGCGGAGGTTCCACGTCGCGAGGTCCGTCTCGGGGACCGTGCCGGCGTGCAAGACCGGCCACTTCTCGGTCAGGTACTGGCCCGGCGGCAATCTCGCCGGGTCGTACCCGGCCTTCTCGACCTTGCGCTCGGCGCGGGAGCGGAACATCGCTCCCTAGACTAATTTCGATGGAGACTGTTACGCCTGCCGCCGTCCTCCGGCCACGCGACTACGTCGCCGTTCGCGGCCCCGATGCGCAGGAGTTTCTCCAGCGCATGCTCTCGAACGATGTCGAACGGGCGCCGTGTCCGGCGCTGCTGCTGACGCCGAAGGCCCGCGTGATCGCTCCGCTCCTGCTGGTGCGGCGCGACGAGGCCGACTTTCTCCTCCTCACCGAGCCGGGCTTGGGTGAGGTCGTGCGGTCGGCGCTCCTGCGCGCTCGGTTCGCCTCGAAGTGCGAGATCGAGCTCGAGGAGCACACGTCGGTCGTCGTCTTCGGCGAGGGTGAGGGGATTCCGAACGAGGAGTACGGGGTGCCGGCCGTCGAGGTGCTCGACGGGCCGACCCCGGCGGAGACCGGCGACGCCGAGGAGCTGGAGCGGATGCGGATCCTCGCCCGTACGCCGCGTTGGGGACGGGAGCTCGACGACCGGGTGCTGCCGCAGGAGGCGGGGTTGACGGAGACGCACGTCAGCTTTACGAAAGGCTGCTACCCCGGTCAGGAGCCGATCGCACGGCTCCACTACCGGGGAAAGCCCAATCGGGCGCTACGCGTGCTCGAGGTGGACGGGACGCCCGAGCCGGAGACGGAAGTCCGCGACGGCGACAAGGTCGTCGGCCGGATCACGAGCTCCGTGCCGGGCCTCGCGCTCGCCTACGTCCGAACCGACGTGCCGAGGGACACGGAGCTGACCGTAGGCGGCGCTACGGCGTCGCTCCTCCCGTAATCACCGCACGTTCGCCGGACTCGGACAACGAGCTTACTTCCGGGGGCGGCGAACGTGCTCGCAGTCGTGAGCGATCCGATCGACGCGGTCCGCGTAGACGAGGTCACGGCCGGCGCCGCACGCCATCCTGTCGCGCTCGCCATCTGCGGCATAGAGAACGTCGCTGCCGGACCCGCCGAGCAACCGGTCCGCGCCGCGGCCGCCGGAGAGAACATCGTTGCCGGCGAAGCCGTACAGGACGTCCGGGCCGCCAAGCCCGCGGAGCACGTCTCGACCGGGCGTGCCGCGGAGGACGTCGCCGCGGGCCGTACCTGTCCGTGCCGTCGGCCGTACTGCTCGTCGCGTGGCAGCCACCGGCGATGAGGGCGGCTGCGGCTCGGGCGTGGACGGCGGAGATGCGGACGGCAGAGGCGAAGGCGGCGGCGCCGGAGCGGGCGCCAGAACCGGCGGAGCCGGCGGCGAGGGAGCCACCGGCGTCGGTGTCGGTGGAGGAGCTGCCGGAGGAGGCGGCGGCGGCGGAGAGACGCTCGCCGGCGTCGTGATGGTGACGGGCGTCGCCGCGCCGCCGAGATTCCCGGCGGAGTCGAGCGCGCGGACGGTGTAGGTGTACGTCGTCGACGCCGTCACCGCAGTGTTCGTCCACGCCGTTTCCGACGTGGTTCCCACGTGGGCGCCGTTCCGGTAGACGCGGTAGCCGATCGAGCTCAGGTCGTCGGTACTCCCGCTCCAGGTGAGCTCGACCCGCAGCGGGCTCTGCAACGGGACCGCTGCGAGATCGGTCGGCGTCGACGGTGGCATGAAGTCGGGACTCGGGCGACCGCTCTTGAGCGCGGCGCAGTCGACTGACGCAGCGTTCGCCTCCGAGATCGCTTGCGCGAAGGCAGGCAACGAATCCTTGGGCGTCCGGTCGGCCCAGTAGGCGCCGGACTGCCAGCCGGCGAGCCGCGGCTCGTCGAAGAGCAGGAAGTTGAAGTAGGCGCCGACATACGGCTGGCAGGCGGCGAGTCGGATGGCGTCCCGTACCTGCGTGTACTGATCCGGGGCGGGGCTCGTTTCCGCAGGCGCGGGCGCGTCGGGCTCGCCGCCGGCATAGTCGGGGACGACCGCCACGGTCTCCTTGCCGGAGTACGCCGCTTCCTTCCCCGCGTCGATCGCCGTCTGAGAGCCGCCCTCCAAGTACCAGATGGCGACGCCGCCGGCGCCCGGAATCGCCTGCGCCGTGCCGTCGAAGGCGAGCCAGAGGTTGTACATGAGCTTGTTCCAGTCGCCCTGCGAGAGCACCTTCGAGCCGATGTGCCTGCGCCAGGGTCGCTCTGACGCCGTGACGCCGTACGCGTGGTGGCCGACCGTGTCGAAGAGCGGCCGAGCTCGTCCGCTCGCCCGGTATGCCTCGCCCACTGCACGGATGAAGACACCCGGCGAGTGCGACCCGGCGTCGTCGTTGCCCGTCGGCGAGAGCGCCAGGCCGATGACGTTCACGTCGGTGAACGCGTCGTGCAGGACGTCGTAGCAACGCGCGAGCAACGCCTCGTAGGCGACCGGCGAGGCCGAAGCGCCGTTTCCGGCCGGCTGCGGCGACCAGAACAGGCTCTTGTTCGGCTCGTTCCAGATGACGACGTCCCGGATCGACGGAAGCTGCGTGAGCGCATCGCGGACGTAAGCGCAGTAGTCGTCCCGCGCGCTTGTCGTTTGTGGTGCGTTCGGCCCGAAGCTGTAG
>DASZCE010000173.1:0-8812 GCA_035943455.1 Gaiellaceae bacterium
GGTAAGGAACCAGCAGCCGGACGGCAACGAAGCGGTGCGCAAAGCGTGCGGCGATCCGTCGCTTGAGCTCGGGAAGGCCTTCGCCCGTGAGCGCCGAGACCTGGAGGGCGCCCGGAAAGCGGTTGGCCAGCCGCCGGCGCCCGAGTGGGTCGACCGCATCGATCTTGTTGAGCACGAGTTCGACCGGGAGCTCCCCGGCGCCGATCTCGCCGAGCACCTCCTCGACCGCTTCGATCATGCTGTCCAGCTCCTGATCCGGCGCCGAGGCATCGACGACGTGGAGGACGAGCTCGGCCGAGACCGTCTCCTCCAGCGTCGCGGCGAAGCCCTCGACGAGATCGTGGGGCAGCCGGCGGATGAAGCCGACCGTGTCCGTCAGCAGGTAGCGGCGCCCGTCGTGCGCGAACGCGCGCGTCGTCGGGTCGAGCGTCTCGAAGAGGCGGTCGTCGACGGACACATGTGCGTCGGTCAGTGCATTGAGGAGTGTCGACTTCCCGACGTTGGTGTAGCCGGCGAGCGCCACCGTCGGCGTCTCCGATCGCGCCCGTTCTCGCCGGCGCGTGTCGCGCTGGCGCCGCAGCTCTTGCAGCCTCCGCTGAAGGATGGTGATCCGCCGCCGCGCCAGCCGCCGGTCGGTCTCGAGCTGCGATTCTCCGGGGCCCCGCGTCCCCAGGCCGCCCCCGAGCCGCTCGAGGTGCTGCCACATCCCGCGCATTCGCGGGAGGTTGTACCGCAGCTGCGCGAGCTCGACCTGGAGCTTCCCCTCGGCGCTGAAGGCGTGCTGCGCGAAGATGTCGAGGATCAGCTGCGTGCGGTCGACGACGCGCGCCTGCAGCGCGTCCTCGAGCAAGCGCTGCTGCGCCGGCGTGATCTCTCCGTCCACGATCAGCGACTCGGCGCCCGAGACGCGGAACGCGTGCTTGAGCTCGTCGAGCTTGCCCTTGCCGACGTACGAGCGACGATCCGGCTGCGGCCGGTGTTGCACCAGCCGCGCGACCGGCTCGACACCGGCGGTGTGAGCAAGCTCCTCCACCTCGGCGAGCTCTCGATCCGGATCGGCACCCTGAGGCAGCACGGCGGTGATGAAGCCCCGCTCGGGCTGCGCCCCCGGTGCGGGGTCCGGCTGTCTCGCGGTCACGCCTGAATTATGGACGCCCGTAGGGAGTTCTCGATTCGCCGCACGGCCTCCTCCAGCCGCTCGTCGGGCACGGTCAGCGACATGCGGACGAACCCTTCGCCGCTCGGGCCGTAACCGGGACCCGGCGAGACGACGACGTTCGCCTCGTCGAGGACGAGGGCGGCGAACGACGCCGAGGTATGGCCCTCCGGAACGCGCACCCAGAAGTACGGTGTCGCTTTCGGCGGATCGACGTCGAGACCGATCTCGGCGAGCGCGTCCACGAGCCGGTCGCGCCGCCGGCGGTAGACCTCCGACATCTGCCGTGGAAACTTCCGCTCGTCGGTGAGGGCGACGACGGCGGCGCGCTGGACGGCTTCGAAGAGGCCCGAGTCGAGATTCGACTTCAGCTGGCGGAAGCGCTCGACGACCTCGGCGTTCCCCGCGAGAAGCCCGCAACGCCACCCCGTCATGTTCCAGCCCTTCGACAGCGAGAAGATCTCCACCCCGACGTCCCGCGCTCCCGGCGTCTCCAGGAAGCTCGGCGCGACGTACCCGTCGAACGTGATCTCCGAGTAGGCGTTGTCGTGCACGACCATCAAGTCATGCTGTCGAGCAAGGTCGACGGCGCGGGCAAAGACATCGTGGCCGGCGACGGCGCCGGTCGGGTTGTTCGGATAGTTCAGATACAGGAGGGTTGCTCGCTCCAGGATGTCGCCGGCTGTGTCCGTGAGATCCGGTTGAAAGTCGTTCGCCTCGGTCAGCGGGAGGTAGTGGACGGCCGCGCCCGAGAAGACCGGCCCCGAGGTATATGGCGGGTAGCCGGGCTCGGGGCTCAGGCAAACGTCGCCCGCCTCAAGGCAGACCATTGCGATGTGGCCGACCGCCTCCTTGCCGCCGAGAACGGGAATCACCTCCGACGTCGGGTCGAGCACGACGCCGAACCGGTCCCGGTAGAAGTCCGCCGCCGCGTTGCGGAACGCCTCCGTCCCGTGGTTGCTCGGATACTGGTGCGTGCTCGGGTCGCGGAGCGCTGCGGCCGCCGCCTCCACGATCGCGTCCGGCGTCGGCAGGTCGGGATCGCCGATCCCGAGGCTGATCACGTCGATGCCGTCGCGCTGCTTGGCGGCGATCTTGCGCTCGAGCTCGGCAAAGAGATACGGCGGAACCTGGTCGAGGCGGCGGGCGAACTTCATGCGTCGATCTCCGCGCTTCCATCGGGTCGACCGGCCGTTTCAGTCGCTCGCAGGGGCCAAGCAGACGGACACGCTGGCGAAGTCAGCACACCCTCCCAGCGGCATCGCAAGCGATGCCTCAGCCGCACGGGCTGAGGGAGACGACGCAAGCGTTGTCTCACGCGAACTCCGGCGCGGTTTCCCCGGTGAAGATCTCCTGCGCCGGTCCGGTCAGCCGTGCGTTCCAGCGCTCGTCGAGCTCGACGACGAGGTCGCCGCCGGCGAGATGGACGGTCACGGGGCTCACGCACCATCCGCGGGCGACGGCCACCGCTGCAGAGGCGACGGCACTGGTGCCGGAGGAGAGCGTCTCTCCCGCCCCCCGCTCCCAGACGCCGACCGCGAGGTCGTGGAGGCCGTCGACACGCACGAGCTGCACGTTGGTGCGGTCCGGAAACCGCTCGTGGTTCTCGATCAGCGGCCCGAGACGGAGAAGCGCATCGCGGCCGGGGTCGCGCCGCACGACGGCGTGTGGATTGCCGACGGAGGCCGGTGTCAGCTCCACCTGCTCACCGCCGACCGCGAGCTCCTCGGGCTCGCCGACGTCGACCCGGCCCATCTCCGTCTCGACCTGCAGGCCGCCGCGCATCCGCGCGACGACCTCGCGCGGGCCGACGGAGATCCGCACCATCTCCGCGCCGCTGCGCCGCGCCAGCCAGCGGGCCGCGATCCGCGTGCCGTTGCCCGAGAGCTCTGCCGTCGACCCGTCCGGGTTCCAGATCACGACCTCGGCCCGAGGCACCGACTTGGCGGTGCCGGTCGAGGGCGTGCCGGCTTTGCCGGTGCGCCCGGTGACTGCATCGCCGTCTGAGGAAACGACCTCGAGCACGCCGTCGGAGCCGACGCCGAAGTGGCAGTCGCACAGCTTTTGAACCCGGTCAGGCGTCAGCGGAGCGTCGAGATCGGCGCGCTGGACCAGCAGGTAATCGTTCCCCAGCCCGTGCCACTTCGAGAATCGCATCCGCCACTTCGCCCGGAGGGCGATCGGCGGGCAGGCTAACAAGGCCCGGAATGCGTCGCATCCACTTTCGCTGGTACGCGGCGTAGCGCCGCGTGCGACGAAGGAGCGCGTCGAAGGCCTCCTCCTCGGGGAGGTCGGCGAGCTCTTGCACCCCGTGGATCGTTCGTGCGGTCGCCGAGATCGGTCTGGCGAGCGCCTGCCGCGCCTCCTCGACCGCGCCGCGCTCGAACATCGCACGCGTCCGCTCCTCGATGCGGCGATCGAGCTCTTCCTTCTCGAGCTCCAGGCCCACGAGCACCGTCGGGTGACGGGTGTCCTCCGTCCAGAGTCGATCCTCGCGCGGCGCCAGCGACGAGCCGGCTTCGGCGAGCTCAAGCGCCCTGACGACGCGGCGGCGGTCGTTCGGGTGTATGCGGGCGGCGGCCTCCGGATCACGTTCGGCCAACGCCTCGTGCGCATGCTGCGGGCCGACCTGGTCGTAAAACCGCTCCCAGCGCGCCCGCTCCGCGGGCGACGGCGCCGGCGGCACCGCCAGCTCGACGAGCGCCGCCCGGAGGTAGAGCCCCGTCCCTCCGACCACGACCGGGGTCAGACCCTTACCAATCGTCTTGTCGATCGCGTCGTGGGCGAGCGCGGCATACTCGCCGACCGACGCCTCGTGGTCGAGCTCCCAGATCGCGACCAGCTCGGTCGGTCGCTCGGACTGGTTCGTGAGGATTGGAACGCCGCGGTACACCTGCATGGCATCCGCCGAGATGAGCGCTGCCGGGATCCGGTCGGCGAGTGCCTCCGCGACCGCGCTCTTGCCGGACGCGGTCGGTCCGAAGATGGCGATGACCTGCTCAGCCAAGGAGCCGCGCGCGGACGCGATCGCCGACGTCCTCCGGTGCGCCCCCTGCGCGGAGAAAACCCTCGACGCTTCCGTAGCGCCGTTCGATCTCCTCGATCACGCCGATCATCGCCTGCGCCGGAGTCGCGGCGATGCGCTTGAGCCGCTCGAGCTCCGCCTCGTCCTTCGCTTCCGCGAACCATCGCTCGTGACGCGGCCGCAGCCGCTCCTCGCTGAGCGCGTAGTCGGCGCCGATCTCGTCGAGCCCGACGCCCGCCATCCGAAGCAGGAATGCAACCGTGACACCCGTTCGATCCTTTCCGCCCATGCAATGGACGACGACGCCGCCCTCGGGCGCCTCCACGATCGTCCGAAAGACGTGCGCCACGAGCGGGCGGCTCGCCTCGAGGAAGATCAGGTAGACGTCGCGAGTGGCCGCGGCGACATCGGGCGCCGCGAGCGCCGCTCGCTCGGCCTCGCGAAACATCTCTTCGTTGTCGTCCATGAACGGGACGTGCGAGATCTCGACAGGAACGTCCACGGGCGGGTCGGACGCCAGCTCCTCATCCGTCCGCAGGTCGATGATCGTGCGGATACCGTAGTCGGCGAGCGCCCTCCAACCCTCATCGCTGAGGCGGCGAATGTTGTCGGCGCGAACGATTCGGTGGAAACGCGTCTCGCGGCCGTCCACCGTCGGATGACCGCCGAGGTCGCGGACGTTGAGCGTGCCGTCCCAGACGAGGTCGCGGCCGCGGCGCTCAGGCGGCAACGGCAGCGAGCTGAGAGCCCCGCAGCGTCGTGGACGTGGCTGCCTCGATCGCGACCTCGACCAGCTCGCCGGGCGCGGCGGTTCCGGCGAAGTTGACGGTCGTGTTGCGCCGGGTCCGGCCTCGGAGCAGGCTGGGGTCGGTGCGGCTCGGGCCTTCGACGAGCACCTCCTCGACACCGCCGATCCTTTGCAGGTTTCGCTCGTGCGCCACGCGCTGGACCGCGTCGATCAGCCGCTCGATGCGGTCGCGCTTGACATCCTCGGGAACCTGGTCGGCCATCGTCGCCGCCTCGGTGCCGCGTCGCGGCGAGAAGACGAACGTGAAAGCGCCGTCGAAGCCAACCTCCTGAACCGCTGAGACGGTTTCCTGGAAGTCGTCCTCCGTCTCGCCTGGAAAGCCGACGATCAGGTCGCTGGTTAGGGCGAGGTCGGGGATCGCGTCGCGGAGCTCCGCGGCGAGCCTGATGAAGCGCTCACGGCTGTAGGTGCGACGCATCGCCTTCAAGATCCGGCTCGACCCGGCCTGCAGCGGCAGGTGGGCGTGCTCACAGACCGATGGGCACTCGGCCATCGCCGCAATGACCGGCGCGCGGAAGTCCTTCGGGTGAGGGCTGGTGAAGCGGATTCGCTCGATCCCGTCGACGGCGTCGCACGCGCGGAGGAGCTCGCCGAAGTCGGTTCGCACGTCGGGGAGCAGGTCCCGTCCGTAGGAGTTCACGTTCTGCCCGAGCAGCGTGACCTCGCGAACGCCTTCGCCCGAGAGCCTGGTGACTTCCGCGACGATGTCGCCGGGCCGGCGGCTCTGTTCACGCCCCCGCACCGACGGGACGATGCAGTAGGCGCACTTCGAGTTGCAGCCCATCGACACCTGCACCCAGGCCTGGAACCGCCGCTCGCGATGCATCGGGAGGTGCCCGGCGAACGCACGCTGCTCGAGGCCGAAGTTGCCGCGCGCAACGCCGGTACCGCCCGCGCCCAGCCACTGTCCGAGGTGCGGAATCGAGCCGGGCCCGAACGCCACGTCGACGAAGGGGTAGAGCTCGAAGAGTCGCTCGCGCTGGGCCTCGGCGTAGCAGCCCCCGACGGCGATCACCTTGCCCGGATCTCGCTCCTTCAGCGCCCGGGCCTGCGCGAGATGCGCGGCGAAGCGCTGGTCAGGCTTCTCGCGAATCGTGCAGGTGTTGAAGACAAGGACGTCGGCGTCGTTCTGCGCCTGCGTCTCGCCCAGTCCCAGCTCCTCGAGCATGCCCTTGATCCGCTCGGAGTCATGGGCGTTCATCTGGCACCCAAAGGTCGTGACGTGGTAGCGCTTCACAGCCTGAGATCGTAGCTCGGCGCTCACATAGCGCTTTCGATTTCGCCCCGTCCTTTATAGGCTTGTCCCGTTTCTAGGGGTCCATCTGCAGCTGGAGGTCACATGCTTTCGTTCCGCTCCCTCGCCCTCGCTGTCCTCGTTCTCTGCGTGTCTCTCCTCGCCCTGGCCGGCGCACGGCTCGAGTCCGCCGCGGCCGTCGACCCCCCGCCCCAGATCGCCGAGATCCAGGGCGCGGCGCACATCTCGCCCTCGAATGGGCAGAGCGTCACGGGAGTCGAAGGCGTCGTCACCGCCCGCCGCACCGCCGGAGGCCGCGGAGTCTGGGTCCAGGATCCGACACCCGACTCGAATGATGCGACCTCCGACGGCATCTTCGTCTTTACCGGCGCAACGCCGGTCGCAAGGATCGGAGACGCCGTTCGCGTGAACGGCACGGTGACGGAGTTCCGCCCCGGCTTCCCCGTCCCCGATCCGGACAACCTCACGATTACCCAGATCACGAGCTCCAATGCGAACGTCACAATCGTCTCGAGTGGTAATCCCGTGCCGGAGGCGACGATGCTCGGTCTCGGCGGGCGCTTGCCGCCGACCGCCAACATCGACGACGACAACGCCGGCAACGTCGAAACGGGCGGCGTGTTCGACCCGGTGGGCGACGCGATCGACTTCTACGAGAGCCTCGAGGGGATGCTGCTTCAGGTCAACAACGCACGCGTCGTCGGCGCGACGCGAAGCTTCGGCGAGATCACGCTGCTTCCCGACACAGGATCGTGGGCGACCGGCACGTTCACGCCGCGTGGAGGCATCCTGCTCGGCGGGTACGCCGACCCGAACCCCGAGCGGATCATCGTCGACGACGAGATCCTCCGCGACCTTGCCCCGGCACCGAGGCCGACCAAGGCGATGCCGGACATGAACGTGGGCGACCGGCTCGAATCGGCCGTGGTCGGTCCGCTCGACTACAGCTTCTCGAACTTCAAGATCCAGGCGACCGCCACGCCGACGTTCGAGTCGGCCGGCCTCGCCCGCGAGACGACGGACTCCCCGCGCGCGGAGGAGGTCGTCTTCGGCACGTTCAATGTCGAGAATCTCGCCGGGACCGACCCGCAGGCGAAGTTCGACCACCTCGCCGCCCTGGTCGTGCACAACCTCCAGGCCCCGGACATCCTCGGGATCGAGGAGATCCAGGACAACGACGGTATCGCGGGAGGCGCGGACAGCCCGGTCGTGGATGCGAGCGTTGCGTGGAACCGTTTGATCGCGGCGATCCGAGCGGCAGGCGGGCCGCCGGACTACGACTACCGCCAGATCGACCCGGTCGACGACCAGGACGGCGGTGTTCCCGGCGGAAACATCCGCGTCGGCTTCCTTTTCCGGACCGACCGCGACGTCAGCTTCGTCGACCGGCCCGGCGGCTCGCCGACAACGGAGACGACTGTCGTCGGCGAAAAGAATCATCCGGAGCTGTCCGCCAGCCCCGGCCGGATCGGGACGCAGAGCGCCGCGTTCGACGAGACGCGCAAGTCGCTCGCCGGCGAGTTCCGCGTCCGTGGCAAGACGGTGTTCGTAATCGTCAACCACTTCAGCTCGAAGAACGACGATCAGCCGCTCTTCGGCCCCAACCAGCCGCCGATACGGTTCACGGAGGGCCCCAGGCACGGCCAGGCGCAGCTCGTGAACGACTTCGTGGACGCGATCCTCGCCAAGGACGACGAGGCGAAGATCGTCGTGCTCGGCGACATCAACGACTTCGAGTTCTCGGCGACGACGAGCATCCTCGAAGGCGGCGTGCTCACGTCCCTGGTCAAGACGCTGACGCCGGAGGAGCGCTACTCGTACGTGTTCGAGGGCAACTCCCAGGTGCTCGACCAGATCCTGATCAGCGACCGCCTGCTACGTCTCCCCTACCGCCCTGCGTACGACGTCGTGCACCTGAACTCCGAGTTCGCCGATGCGATCCAAGCCTCGGACCACGAGCCGTCAGTCGTCCGCCTCAAGTTCGGCGTGGAAGAAGACTGAGCTACTTCGCCAGCTCGGTCGCCCGTGACTCGCGGATCACGGTGACCTTGATCTGCCCGGGATACTCGAGCTCCTGCTCGATGTCCCGGGCGATCTGGTGCGAGAGCAGCACGGCGCCGTCGTCGTCGATCTCGCCGGGTTTGACGATCACCCGGATCTCGCGTCCTGCCTGGAGCGCGTAGACCTTCTCCACCCCGTTCTTCCGCGCGGCGATCTCCTCGAGCGCCTCGAGCCGCTTGATGTAGCTCTCGAGCGACTCGCCGCGCGCCCCCGGACGCGAGGCCGATATCGCATTGGCGGCGATCAGCAGCACCGCCTCGACCGTCTGCGGCTGCACCTCGTAGTGATGTGCTTCGACAGCGTGAACAACGCCCTGCGATTCGCCGTAGCGGCGCGCGAGCTGGCCCGAGATGAGCGCGTGCGAGCCCTCGATCTCGTGCGTCAAGGCCTTGCCGAGGTCGTGGAGCAGCGCGGCGCGTTTGGCTGTCCGAACGTTCGCGTCGAGCTCCATCGCCATGATCCCGGTGAGGTGGACGACCTCGAGCGTGTGCTTGAGGACGTTTTGCC
>DASZCE010000174.1:0-7789 GCA_035943455.1 Gaiellaceae bacterium
GGTCACGGGCAAGCGCCAGACGGAGTTCGGTTACGACACCATCGAGGCGCCGCTCCCGGCCGTCGTCGCCGTCTCGGATGC
This sequence comes from Gaiellaceae bacterium, assembly GCA_035943455.1. Classification (GTDB taxonomy): domain Bacteria; phylum Actinomycetota; class Thermoleophilia; order Gaiellales; family Gaiellaceae; genus JACDAN01. The sequence goes on from DASZCE010000174.1 coordinate 82, forward strand.
GATCAACGAGCCGCGGTACCCCTCACTCAAGGGCATCATGGGCGCTCGTTCGAAACAGCAGCGGACCGCGTCGGTGTCCGAGCTCGGAATCGACCCGGGCGACGTCGGCGAAGCCGGGTCGAAGACCACCGTCGAGGGCCTCGACGACCCGCCCCCGCGGGGCGAGACCGTGAAGATCGAGGACGACGGCAGCGCCGCGGAGAAGATCGTGGAGTTCCTAACCGAGAAGAAGCTCATTTAATTGCCGACGCTCGTCTTTCTCGAGCACCACGAGGGTGAGCTGCTCAAGCCGGCGCTCGGCGTTCTCGCGAAAGCGCGAGAGCTCGGCGACGACGTCGCCGGTGTCGTCCTGGGCTCGGGTGTCCGAGATCTCGCGGGGAAAGCGGGCGCGTTCGGCGCCTCGAAGGTGTACGTCGCGGACAAGCCCGAGCTCGAGAGGCCGCTGCCGCAGCCACGGGTCGATGCCCTCGCCGCACTTGTCCGCGAGAAGAGCATCGACACCGTCCTCTTCGCCGCCTCCGTGCTCTCGGCCGACGTCGCGGCCGGGCTCTCGGCTCGGCTTGGCGCCGGCCTCAACTGGGACCTCACCGACCTCGCCCGCGAGAACGGCACGCTCGTCGGGACGCGACCCGCGCTCGGCGACTCCGTCTACGTCGACGTCGGCTGGAGCGCCGAGCCCCGTCTCGCGCTCATCCGCGCCGGGACCTTCGACCCCGAGGAGCGCGGCGGAGAGGCCGAGATCGAGGAGTTCGACGCCAACTTCGAAGACTTCTCGCTGCAGGCGACGATGCTCGAGCAGGCCCACGCCGAGAGCGAGGGCCCGTCGATCGAGGAGGCCGACGTGATCGTGGCCGGTGGGCGTGGTCTCGGCTCCCCCGACAACTTCAAGCTTGTCGAGGAGCTCGCACAGGCGCTCGGCGGCGCGGTTGCAGCGACGCGCGCCGTCGTCGATGCCGGGTGGTACCCCTACGCGACCCAGGTCGGTCAGACCGGGAAGACCGTTACCCCGAAGCTCTACGTCGCCTGCGGAATCTCGGGGGCGATCCAGCACAAGGTGGGGATGCAGAGCGCGGGCGTGATCGTCGCGATCAACAAGGACCCGAACGCGCCGATCTTCGAGTTCTGCGATCTCGGGGTCGTCGGCGACCTGCACGAGATCGTGCCCAAGCTGACGGAGCTCGTCCGCTCCCGGCGCTCGTGACGAGGCCAGCGGACTACCCACCTCCCTTCACGACGAGCGAGTTCATCGCCGCGCCGAGCGATCCGCCCGACGAGCGGATCGACGTCGGAGTCCTCATCGTCGGCGCGGGCCCGGCCGGTCTCGCGTGTGCGATCCGCCTCGGACAGCTGCTCGAGGAGGACCCGAAGCTGGCGGAGCGCCTCGGCGACGTGCCGATCGCCGTGCTGGAGAAGGGGAAAGCGGTGGGCGCGCACCTCGTCTCGGGCGCGGTCGTGAACCCTCGCGCGCTTCGGCGTCTCTTCCGCGGGCGCCCCAACGCTCTCGACGACGTGCCGTCGTACGGCGACGTCGAGCATGAGAGCGTCTACTTCCTGACGTCCGACTCGGCGCTGCGGATCCCGACGCCGCCGACGATGCGGAACGGCGGGAACTTCGTTGCCTCGCTCTCCCAGCTCGCACGTTGGCTCGGCGACCAGGCCGAGGCCGCCGGGGCGATGATCCTCCCGGAGACCGCCGCCGAGAAGCTGCTGGTCGAGGGCGCGCGGACGGTCGGCGTGCGGACGGGCGACAAGGGTCGCGGGCGCGACGGCGAGCCGCTCCCGAACTTCGAGCCCGGTTCGGACGTCACCGCGAAGGTCACCGTGCTCGCGGAGGGAACCCAGGGCCACCTGACCGGGATCGCGCTCGACCACTTCGGTCTCGCGGGCGAGAACCCGCAGGTCTGGGCGCTCGGCGTCAAGGAGGTCTGGACGGTCGCGCGTCCCCTCGACCGCGTCATCCACACGCTCGGCTGGCCGCTGCGCGGCGGACGCAGGTACCGCGAGTTCGGCGGCTCGTTCATCTACCCGATGGGCAGGAACATGGTCACGCTGGGCATGGTCGTCGGCCTCGACTATCGCGACGCCGACCTCTCGGTCCACGACCTGCTTCAGCAGCTGAAGACGCACAGGCTCGTCCGCCGGATCCTGCAGGGCGGGGAGCGCATCGGCTGGGGGGCGAAGACGATCCCGGAGGGCGGCTTCCTGGCGCTCCCTCGCCGAGTTCACGCGCCAGGGCTGCTCCTGTGCGGCGACGGCCCTGGGTTCGTCAACGTTCCCGCGCTCAAGGGCATCCACTACGCGATCGAGACGGGCCGGCTCGCCGCCGAGGCCGCCGTCGCCGCCGTACGGCCCGGCCGCACGCCGTGGACCCCGGGAGCGCTCGCCTCCTATGACGAGTCGCTCCGGGAGTCGTTCGTCTGGGAGGACCTGAGGCGCGTTCGCAACATGCGCCCCGCGTTCGCCCACGGCATCGTCATCGGCGGCGCTCTCGCCGGCGCAGCGACCGCCAGCTTTGGCAAGTTCCCGCCGCGGGACCTGCGCACGGAGCATGACGCCGCGATCGAGCTGATTCGCCGCAACGGCTCCGCCCGCTACCCGGCACCGGACGGCAAGCTCACCTTCGACAAGCTCTCGTCCGTCTACCTCTCGGGGAACAAGACAAGGGACGACGCGCCCAACCATCTCAGGCTCAGGACCGACGTTCCCGCGGACGTCGCGCTCCTCTGGGAGCGCATGTGCCCCGCGCAGGTGTACGAGGCGAAGGACGACGGTGTCGAGGTGACGCCCTCGAACTGCGTCCAGTGCGGCGCGATCACCGCAAAGGGTGGACGCCTCACCCCGGCGGAGGGCGGGTCCGGCCCTGAATACACACTGACGTGATCTCGGCCGACGACGTCCGCGCTGCGCGCGAGACGATCGGTCCCGACCTCCACCGCACGCCCGTCTTCAGCTCCGCGACGCTCGGCCCGCGCGTCTTCCTCAAGGCCGAGCTCTTCCAGCGCACGGGATCGTTCAAGCCGCGGGGCGTGCTCAACAAGCTTCGCTCGCTGACGCCGGCGGAGCGCGCCCGCGGCGTCATCGCCGCCTCCGCGGGCAACCATGCCCAGGCGCTCGCCTACTGTGCGCGGCTGGAGGGAATCGACGCGCTGGTCGTGATGTGGTCGACGGCGAGCCCGGCCAAGATCGAGGCGACCAGGGCCTACGGCGCTGCGATCGACCTGGAAGCGCCCGGACCGGAGACGGTCTTCGAGCGGCTGAGCGAGCTGCAGCGCGAGACCGGCCGCACGCTCGTCCACCCGTTCGACGATCCGCTCGTCGTCGCCGGACAGGGCACCGTCGGCCTCGAGATCGCCGAGGATGTGCCCGAGCTTGATGTCGTCGTGGTGCCAGTCGGCGGCGGCGGGCTTCTCGCCGGGATCGCGACGGCGCTGCCCGACACGCGTGTCGTCGGCGTCGAACCCGCCACCTCGAACGCACTCACCGCGGGCCTCGCCGCAGGCGCGCCTACGCCCGTGGCGCCGAGATCGATCGCCGACGGTCTCAACGCTCCCTTCGCGGGGGCGCTTCCGATCCGGGTGGCCACGGAGCGTCGGCTCGAGGTCCTCCTCGTCGAAGAGCGCGAGATCGAGGACGGCATGCGCTTCCTCTACGGCCGCGCGAAGCTGGCCTGCGAGCCGGCGGGCGCCGCCGGAATCGCCGCTCTCCTGGCCGGGAGGCTGCCGCTGGAAAGCCCTGAAACGGTGGTCGCTGTCGTCTCCGGGGGCAACGTATCGGCCGAAACCGCTGCTGCTATCCTGGCCGGACCGTGAAGCCCGACATCCATCCCGAGTACGTCACCGCGATCGTTCGCTGCTCCTGCGGCAACGAGTTCGAGACCCGCTCGACGAAGCCCGAGCTGCATGTCGAGATCTGCTCGAACTGCCACCCGTTCTACACGGGCAAGCAGAAGCTGCTGGACACGGGTGGACGCGTCGAGCGCTTCCAGCGCCGCCTCGAGCGCGCGGGCGGCGCACGCCGCGGCTAGCCGTAAGCTGAGACCATGAGCGCACCGATCGGAGGACAGGCCGTCCTCGAAGGCGTGATGATGCGCGGCCCGTCCAACTGGTCGCTGGCCGTGCGCAAGCCGGACGGCGAGATCGCCCAGCTCAACCGCCGAATCGACTCGGTGATGGCCCGGCACCGGATCTTCCGCCTGCCGATCATCCGCGGCGTCATCGCGCTCGGCGAGTCCCTTGCGATCGGCTTCCGCGCACTCGCGATCTCGGCCAACTACGCCGCCCAGGAGGAGGGCGACGACGAGAACGTCTCCACGGAGATCGGACGCGGCGCGCTGATCTTCGCGTTTGCGATCGCGATCGGATTCGCGCTGCTCCTCTTCAAGGTCACGCCCGCGCTCCTGACGAACTGGCTGCCGATCGAAGCGACCGGCGCCTTCGTCGTCGTGGAGGGCCTGATTCGGGTCACCATCTTCATCATTTACCTCGCCGCGATCTCGTTGCTGCCGGACCTCAGGCGCGTCTTCCAGTACCACGGCGCCGAGCACAAGGCGATCAATGCATACGAGGCGGGCGACGATCTGGAGCCGACGAACGTTCAGCGCTACAGCCTCATCCATCCTCGCTGCGGCACGGCGTTTCTGCTCTGGGTGATGGTGATCGCGATCTTCGTCTTCGCGTTCTTCGGCCGCCCGGCGTGGTACTGGCTGATCACCAGCCGGATCCTGCTTCTGCCCGTCATCGCGGGGATCGCCTACGAACTCATCCGCTTCGCCGGCAGACACACCGGCAACCGGGTGCTCATGACGTTGCTCGCGCCGGGTCTGTGGCTCCAGCGGCTGACGACGCGAGAGCCGTCGCTCGAGCAGCTCGAGGTCTCGATCCGCGCGCTGAAGGACGTTCTCCAGCGCGAGGGCCGCCTGGATCGGGAGGAGCGGCAAGTGGAGGTCATGGCGTAAGCGCTCCTCAGGGCTAACCTTGGTTCGTGGCCGGAATCGAGCAACTCGTCGACGAGCTGGAGCGCTCGTATGCGGAGGCGCAGGAGCGCATGTCCGACCCTGCGGTCTACAACGACCACAAGCAGGCCGCGGACGCCGGGCGGCGGCTGAAGGAGCTGGAAGCCCCGTACCGGCTCGCCCAGCAATGGCGCGACGCTCGTCAGGACCTCGATGCGGCCGAGGCGGACCCGGAGCTTGCCGAGCTCGCCGCTGACCTCGAGCTCGAGGCGGCACGCCTCGAGAGCGAATTAAAGCTTGCGCTGGTCGAGAGCGATCCGGCCGACCGCAAGGACGTGCTCGTCGAGGTACGACAGGGAGTCGGGGGCGACGAGGCCGCGCTGTGGGCGGGCGACGTCCTGCGCATGCTCACGCGCTACGCCGAACGCAGCGGCTTTTCGACCGAGCAGCTCTCCGCGAGCCCGAGCGAGGGCGGCGGCTACAAGGAGGTCGTGTTCGCGATCAAAGGCGACGGTGCCTACTCGATCTTCAAGTGGGAGGGCGGCACGCATCGCGTCCAGCGCGTCCCCGTCACGGAGTCACAGGGCCGGATCCACACGTCGACCGCGACGGTGGCCGTGATGCCCGAGGCCGAGGAGGTCGAGGTCGAGATCGACCCCAACGACCTCAAGATCGACGTGTACCGCTCGACTGGACCCGGCGGCCAGAGCGTGAACACGACCGATTCGGCGGTTCGGATCACCCATCTTCCGACCGGTCTCGTGGTCTCGATGCAGGACGAGAAGTCGCAGATCCAGAACCGGGCGAAGGCGCTACGCGTGTTGCGCGCGCGGCTCTACGAGCTCGAGCGAGCAAGGCAGCGTGCCGAGCTCGAGAGCGCGCGCCGCTCGCAGATCGGCTCGGGCGAGCGCGCCGAGAAGATCCGGACGTACAACTTTCCCGAGAACCGCGTCACCGACCACCGCGTGAAGCTCACGCTCCACCGCCTCGACGCCGTCCTCGACGGCGATCTCGACGGATTCACCGACGCCCTCTCGGCCGAGGAACGCCGCCGCGCGCTCGAAGCGGCAGCCGTGTGACCGCGCGGGACGCCGTTCGTCTGATCACCGGCGACCTGGAGACGGCCGGCTGCCCCTCTCCGCGGGTCGACGCCGAGTGGCTGGTTGCCCACGTCATCGGCGGCACCCGTACGGATCTCTACGCCGGTGACCGCGTCCTCGACACCGGGGAGCACGAGCGGCTCCGGTCGCTTGTCGACCGCCGACGCGCGAGAGAGCCACTGGCATACGTGCTCGGCGAGTGGGGCTTTCGCCGGCTGACGCTCGCCGTCGACCCGCGCGTCCTCATTCCGCGCCCGGAGACGGAGGTCCTCGTGGAGCGCTGCCTCGAGCTGCTGGCCGGTGTCGACGAGCCTCGAGTCCTCGACATCGGCGTGGGGTCAGGGGCGATCGCGCTCTCGATCGCAGACGAGCGGCCCGACGCGCGCGTCGTCGCGACAGAATCGTCGCCGCCGGCGCTCGAGGTTGCCGCCGCGAACAAAGCTCGGCTAGGGGTCGACGGGCGGGTCGAGCTGCGCCTCGGCGACCTGCTCGCCGGCGTGGACGGGCCGTTCGACCTCGTCGTCTCGAACCCGCCCTACGTCGCGCCGGAGGATCTCGACCGCGTTCAGCCGGAGGTGCTGCAAGAGCCGCGGGAAGCGCTCGTCGGGAGGGGCCATCACGAGCGGATCGCGCGCGCGGCGTGGGACGTCCTTCGGGCGCGAGCTCCGCTCGTCCTCGAGGTGGGGGACGGACAGGCGCCGGCCGTTGCGGGAGCCCTCCGTGCGCTCGGCTATGACGAGGTTCGGACGTCCGTCGATCTCGCCGGCCGGGCGCGCGTTGTCGAAGCTCGACGGCCGTGATCGACGAGGTGGTCGCGGCGATCAGGGCCGGCGAACCCGTCGTGCTCCCCACCGATACGGTCTACGGCCTCTGCGCCGACGCCCACAGCGAGCAGGCCGTAAGACGGCTCTACGGGCTCAAGGGGCGCAAGGAGGTGCAAGCGACGGCGCTCGTGGCCGCCGATGCGGACGCCGTGGTGGATGCGGTCCCCGAGCTCCGCGGGCAGGCGCTGCTGCGCGGCCCGTACACGCTGATTCTTCCGAACCCGGCACGGCGCTTCAGCTGGCTGACGGGAACGAGACCGGAGACGATCGGGGTCCGAATTCCGGCGCTGGCAGGCGATGCCGCCGCAGTCCTGCGCCAGGTCGGAGTCGTGGCGGCGACGAGCGCGAACCGGCCGGGCGAGCGGGACCCCCGCACGGTGGAGGAGGTGCCCGAGGAGTTCAGGGCGGCGTCGGGGGCCGTCCTCGACGCCGGGCCGCTGCCGGGTACGCCGTCGACGGTGGTGGATCTGACGGGCGCGGAGCCGGCGGTTCTGCGCGAGGGCGCGGTTGCGGCGGACGAGGCGCTCGAGCGCGTCCGCGCGCTCGTCGGCTAGCGCCGCCGCTTCTTCGGCTTGCAGGCCCCAAGCTTCGCCCCGCGGGCTCGGTACTTCTTCACCTTCGACTTCGGCACCTTGATCGTCCGCTTCCGGTAGCAGAGCGTGACCTTCTTCGGCGCCGCCTTAGGCGTCGGCGAGACAGGCGCAGGCTGCGGTGCGGCCGGCTGCGACGGGAGAGGGGAAGCGGGCGGAGGCGCAGGCGGCGGAGCAGCAGGAGGGGGTGGCTCAGGCGGCGGAGGCGGCGTCGACGGCGTTGGTGGCTGGGGCGGCGGAGGC
>DASZCE010000175.1:0-2544 GCA_035943455.1 Gaiellaceae bacterium
CCTCGTCGATGATCTCGTTGCAGAGATCGATGCACTCGTCGCAGATGTAGACGCCGGGTCCGGCGATCAGCTTCTTGACCTGCCGTTGGCTCTTCCCGCAAAAACTGCAGAGAAGCTGCTCGTTGCCGTCGCTCGCCCGCGCCACCTAGTACTCCTTGTACCCCGAAATCGCCACGGTGACTAGCCCCTGGAAGAATCCCGGTTGGTGATCACCGTGTCGATGATGCCGTATTCCTTGGCATCCTGCGCCGACATGAAGTAGTCGCGGTCCGTATCGCGGGAGACCTTCTCGAGCTCCTGCCCGGTGTGCTGGGAGAGGATCTCCTCGAGCCGGCGCTTCAAGTTCAACGTCTCCCTCGCGCGGATTTCGATGTCCGCCGCCTGGCCGCCCGGGCCGGTGGGCGTCCAGACCTGGTGGATCAGGATCTTGGCGTTCGGCAGCGCCATCCGTTTCCCTTTTGTTCCCCCGGCGAGCAGCAACGCGCCCATCGACATCGCGATCCCGACGCAGATCGTCTGGACGTTGGGCTTGATGAACTGCATCGTGTCGTACACCGCGAGCCCCGCGTAGACGTCGCCGCCGGGCGAGTTCACGTACACGGCGATGTCCTTGTCGGGGTCCTCGGACTCCAGATGGAGCAGCTGGGCGATGATCAGGTTGGCGATCTGATCGTCGATCGGCGTGCCGAGGAAGACGATGCGTTCGTTCAACAGGCGCGAGTAGATGTCGAACGCACGCTCGCCGCGCGACGTCTGCTCGATCACCATGGGGACTAGCGGGCTCATGCAGGCTCCTTGCTGCCGGGGGTCCACAACTTCGTAGCGATCTCGGGTTTCTCCTTCTCGGGCGTCCAAAGCTTGTCGCGCGCTCGCGCGAGCTCGACGGGAATGCGCTTCACCTCGGCGGCGATCCGGTCGAGGGCCTTCCGCAACCGGATGTCGGCTCGGAGCGCGTCGTAGCGGCCCGCCGCCTTGACCTCGGCGATCAGCTCGTCGGCGTCCTCGTCCGCAGCGGCGGCCTGCTCGCGAATCAGCTCGTCGACCTCCTCGTCGCTGACCTCGACGCCGAGCTTGTCTGCTGCCGCCTCGAGGACGAGCTCGCGGCCAAGCGAACGGCGGGCTTCGGCTTCGATGTCGGCCTGGATCTCCTGAGGCGACCGCTCGCTGAGCTGAAGGTAGGCCTCCGCGCTGATCCCACGCCGTTCGAGCGACCGGACGAGGGCGTTCCAGAGCTCGACCGCACGCGCTTGCACGAGCGCGTCGGCAACGGCCATCTTCGTTGCCTCTGCGACGGCGTCGACCGCGGCGGAGCGAAACTGCGCCTCCAGCTCGGCCTCCAGCTGCCCGCGCAGCCGGTTCTCGATCTCGCTGCGGAGCCCCGTGAGCGTGTCGAACTCCGTCGCAGCCCGCGCGAGGTCGTCGTCGACCGGCGGCAGAACCTTCTCGTGGATCTCCTTGAGCTCGATCGCGAGCCGCGCAGTCGATTCGTCGGGGAGCGTGTACTCGATCTCCTTCTCGCCGCCCGGTTCCATCCCGACGAGCGCCTCCTCGATCTCCGGCAACAGGCGTCCGGACCCCAGCTCGACGACGTAGTCGCGTTGAGCTTCGCCCCCTTGGGAGACGAGGTCGACGAGCACGACGTCGCCTTCGCGAGCCGGGCGGCCTTCGACCGGCGCGAGGTCGGCGACGGTCGAGCGGAGGACCTCGAGCTCCGCGTCGATCAGCTCGTCGGGAACCTCGGCGTCGGCCGCCGGCACCTCGAGCGTCGTCCAATCGGCGACCTCCGGCTTGGGCTGGACGGCGACGGTCGCCGTGAACTCGAACGGGTCCGAGGGTGAGGAGGGCAGCTCGTAGCCGTACTCCGGCGTCTCGACGGGGCGGACGTTCGTATCGCGGAGCGCCGCCCGAAACCATCCGCCGATGTGACTCTCCACCGCCTCCGCGTAGAGACGGTCTCTGCCGACGCGGGCGAGCAGCACCGGCATCGGCACCTTCCCCCTCCGGAAGCCCGGGATCTTGAGGCTACCCGCGAGGTCCGAGGCGGCGTGGTCGATCGCATGCTGCACGTCGCCGCTCGGGACCTCGACGGTCATGCGGACACGGCTCTCGGGGAGCTCTTCGACCGTCGCCTTCACAGCGCGGCCATTGTGCCAGCACTCCCCTGGGGTACCGCAGGCACGGTCGCGACCGCGCCGGTGCCGCCTGTTAGAACAGCCAGATCAGCAGCAGGATGATGATGATCAGGGCGAGGACGCCTCCGCCGATGTACATCAGTCTCCTCCTTTCAGTCGTCGACGATCGAAGGACTCCCGGATGTACCCGGACTTCAGACGATTGACACCTCGTGATGCGGGCGAGAGGACTCGAACCTCCAAGAGCCGCGAGGCTCAACGGGACCTAAACCCGTCGCGTCTACCAGTTCCGCCACACCCGCGCGGTAACCAGGATAGACCGATGTACCACCGATAAACTCTCCGCGCCATGCGCGTTTCCCACCTGCGAGGGGCGCCCACTCGGCCGAACGGCCATAAAGACTTGCAGCCG
>DASZCE010000176.1:0-5028 GCA_035943455.1 Gaiellaceae bacterium
TCAGCACAGCTCACCGCCCGCGAGATCACCGTCCTGCGCGCGATCGCCAAGTATCTCCGCCAGGCCGGGAGCACGTTCAGCCAGGACTACATGGAGGACGCGCTTGCGGCTCACCCGGCAATCGCCCACCGGCTCGTCGAGCTCTTCCGGCTGCGACTCGACCCTGTCCGGTTCGAGGACACGGACACGAAGGCGGGCACCCTCGAGCGGGAGGTCGAGGCGTCGATCGACGCGGTCGAGAACCTGGACGAGGACCGGATCCTGCGCAGCTTCCTGCGCGTCGTTCGTGCGGTGCTGCGGACGAACTACTTCCAGAAAGACGCGGACGGGCGGGCGAAGCCCTGCCTGTCGCTCAAGCTCGATCCGGAGCTCATCCCCGACCTGCCCGAGCCCCGACCCCTCGTGGAGGTGTTCGTCTACTCGCCTCGCGTCGAGGCCGTGCACCTGCGCGGGGGCAGAGTGGCACGAGGTGGGATCCGCTGGTCGGACCGGCGGGAGGACTTCCGCACCGAGATTCTCGGCCTGATGAAGGCACAGACGGTCAAGAATGCGGTCATCGTGCCCGTCGGCGCGAAGGGCGGCTTCGTCGTCAAGCGGCCGACCGCAGGCGACCGCGACGCGCTGCTCGCCGAGGTCGTCGAGTGCTACCGCACCTTCATGCGCGGGTTGCTGGACCTCACCGACACGCTTGCAGGCGGCGAAGCGCTACCGCCACCCGACGTCGTCAGGCGCGACCACGACGACCCATACCTCGTGGTCGCGGCCGACAAGGGGACGGCGACGTTCTCCGACATCGCGAACGCGATCTCTGCCGAGTACGGCTTCTGGCTCGGCGACGCCTTCGCATCCGGGGGATCTGCCGGCTATGACCACAAGGCGATCGGGATCACCGCCCGCGGCGCCTGGGAATCCGTGAAGCGGCACTTCCGCGCACTCGGCCGCGACATCCAAAACGAGGACTTCACCGTCGTCGGCATCGGAGACATGTCGGGTGACGTGTTCGGGAACGGGATGCTCCTCTCCCGGCACATCAAGCTGATCGGCGCGTTCGATCACCGGGACGTCTTCCTCGACCCCGATCCCGACCCGGAGGCGAGCTACGCGGAGCGGGAGCGGCTGTTCCGGCTGCCGGGCTCGTCCTGGGCCGATTACGATCCCGCGCTGCTCTCGCCCGGAGGCGGCGTGTTCCCGCGAGCGGCCAAGTCGATCCCGCTCTCGCCGCAGGTGCGTGCCGCACTCGACGTCGAGGCCGAGTCACTTACGCCGAACGAGCTGATCCGCGCCCTGCTTCGCGCGCCGGTGGACCTCCTCTGGAACGGCGGCATCGGCACATACGTCAAGGCCCGTGATGAGCGGGACGCCGACGTCGGCGACAAGGCCAACGACGCCGTGCGCGTGGACGCCGAGGACCTCCTTTGCCGCGCCGTGGGCGAGGGTGGCAACCTCGGCTTCACGCAGCAAGGCCGAATCGCGTATGCCCTCCGCGGCGGCCGGATCTTCATGGACGCGATCGACAACTCCGCCGGGGTCGACTGCTCCGACCACGAGGTGAACATCAAGATCCTGCTCGACGCGATCGTCGCCGACGGCGATCTGACCAAAAAGCAACGGGATGCACTCCTCGCAGAGATGCAGGACGAGGTCGCCGCGCTCGTTCTGCGCGACAACTACGAGCAGGCGCAGGCGATCTCGAGGTCGGCGGCGCTCGCCGCCTCGATGCTCGAGGTGCACGAGCGCTTGATCCGGGCGCTCGAGCAATCGGGTGTGCTGAACCGCGCGCTCGAGGCGCTACCGAGCGAGGAGCTGATCGATGAGCGCAAGGCCGCCGGCCGCGGTCTGACGACCCCGGAGTTCGCGATCCTCCTCTCCTACTCGAAGATCGCGCTCTCCCAGGAGCTGCTCGCCTCGAACCTGCCCGAGGACCCGTACCTCTCGGCGGAGCTGGAACGCTACTTCCCGACGCTGCTGCGCGAGCGGTTCCGACCACAGCTCCACCGCCATCCGCTCCGTCGCGAGATCATCGTTGCGCGCGTCGTCAACGACCTCGTCAACAACGCCGGCACGACGTTCGCCTTCCGGCTCGGCGACGAGACCGGAGCCGGCGCGGCCGAGGTTGCGCGCGCCTACACGGCCGCCCGCGAGATATTCGCGCTTCGCAGCGTCTGGGACGAGATCGAGGCGCTCGACGGGCGCATCGCCGCCGAGACGCAGCTCGCGATGATGCTCAGCGCGCGCGTCTTGCTCGAGCGCTCGACGCGTTGGCTGCTGCGCAACCGGCGCCGCCCGCTGGACATCGCCGCGACGATCGCGCACTTCGCGCCGGGAGCGAGAGCGGTGTCAGAGGCGCTGCCGACGCTCCTCGGCCAAGCCGAGCGAGAGGCCGCTCGCTTCGAGACGGGAAAGCTCGAGACGGCTGGAGTCCCGTCGGCGGTCGCCGGTCTCGTCGCGCATCTCGAGGCGCTCGTCCCGGCGTTGGACATCATCGAGGTTGCGGGCGCGGCCGGCATCGAGGTGCGGACCGCGGCGGAGGTCTACTTCGCGCTCGGCACACGGCTCGAGCTGCCGTGGCTACGCGACCAGATCATCGCCTTGGAGCGCGATACGCGCTGGGATGCGATGGCGCGGGCGGCGTTGCGGGACGACGTCTACGCCGAGCAGGCGGCGCTGACCGCCGAGGTGCTCCGCGCAGGCGCCGACGGACGCTCGCCCCGTGAGCGCGTCGAGGCCTGGCTCGAAGCGAACCAGGGCGCGGTCGAGCGGTGCGTACAGGTGCTCACCGAGATTCGGGCCGCGGGACCGCCGGACCTCGCCCGGCTCTCGGTAGCCGTTCGCGAGGTTCGCAACCTGATCAACGCCGCGGCCGCGTCGGAGGCGAACGAGCCGGTGGGCGAGCCCGAGGCGGTAGAAGCCTCCCGTTCGTGACCCTCTCCGCCGGCGGCCCGCTGGAGGGTCCGGTTAGCCGACCTTTCCGATCAGGTGGTGTGCGTATCCCCACCAGGACGTCAGGTTCGCGTGGTCGCTCCCTCCCTCTCTCGCGACCCCGAGTATGTCCCGATGCGTCGGTTGTCCGAGCCGCTCGTGTGTCCAGACGATGACGGCGTCGTTCTGGTCGAAGTAACAAAGCCGGCGCCCTCCAGGCTTGCCTGGACCGTGAGACCACGGGCCCTCCCCGCCCCAGGTCAGGCGATTGCACCGACCCCTGCCGAGCCCAAGGTTGTGGCGTCGCCGCTCGGCGGCGTACGCCTTACGCACGGCCCGCCCGCTCGGATAGATCGAGATCTCCCATCGATCGGGCGAAAAACCGGCCTGGCCGCCTGGCGGTTGGACGCAGACTGCAGTTTCGACGGCGCCGATGTTCGCGACCTGTTGCTTGACGCAGTTTCGCGACAGCCCAGTGGGGATCAAGGCGATGACGCCGGCACGTCGCGCATCGGCCGAGCCGGACATGCTGCCGGTTCCCGCACCTGCGCCCTCTCCCTTGTTTCCACCCGTGAGATAGACGACGGCAGCTGCCGTCACGGCCGCGATCACGACGACCGCCAGGCCAAGTCCCCACCCGAGGCGTTTCGGCGCCGGCAGCGACAGCCGCGACCGCGACCGACTCGGCAGCTCCTCCTCGCCCGCAGCCAGCACGACGTGGACAGCGTCCTCGATGCCCTTCAGGTGCACTCGCCCGCGATCGATGTAGCGGACGCCGGGAAGCCGGCCGGCCAGATGGCTGGTGCCGTCGCTGACGAGCACCTCGCCGCCGCGCGCGATCGCGCATAGGCGGGCCGCCACGTTGAGCGCGGCACCGCGGAACGAGCCGTCCTCGACGGCGATCGCCTCGCCGGAGTCGATACCGATCCCCACCTGCAACGGAAGGTCGGGATCGGCCTTCGTCTCCTCGGCGAAATGCTTCTGCAGGTCCATCGCGGCCCGGATGGCCTGGCGGGCGGATTCGAAGACGACGAGCGCCTCGTCGCCACGGACCTCGATCATCTTCCCGCCGCGTAGCTCCGCGTCCTCGCTCACGAGGTCGCCGAATTTCGCGGTCAGTCGCGCGGCCCACTCGTCACCGCATTGCTCGGTGAAGCGCGTGTAACCGCGGATGTCCGCGATCAGGAACGTGCGGACGGGTGCGTGTGGCGCGGTTCCCAGGCTTGGTCGAGTGTACGCCGCGGGGCTCTTCTGCTCAAACTGCCCCTCTGATCGAATCCGTCAGATCGCACCGTCGGATGCCCAGCGCGTCACCGTCGCGTCGCCGTCCACCTGACGGTTCCGGGGGTCACGCAGACCTCCGTGCCGCCGAAGACGATCTTGACGGAGCTCATCGTCAACGTGCCGACTGCCTTGCCCGCGCTCACGAAGCGGCCGCTGTACTTGTAGACGGTGCCGTCTTGGCGGCTGAACCGATGGGAAAATCTACCGCCCGAGCGGATCGCGGGTGCCCCGCCTGGAAGGAAGGGTCGGTTCTCGGTGTAGTCGCCGGAGGCTTGGCAGTAAACCGTGACCGAGCTCGCGAAGAGGGTGATCTTCCTGCCGGACGCCGCGACGCGGAGGGTCACCTTCCAACTCTGCGACGTCTTGCCGCGGTAGAGGCCGGGCTTCGGGGCCAACGACGTGTCGCCGAGCCGCGGAGCCGCAGCGGCGACAGCCGCTGCCAGCGCGAATGCGAGCGCTCCGGCCGCGATCGTCGCTGACGGCCTCAAAATGCCTGCTCACCGGGATGTGGCATCTCGTCTCGATCTTCCCACTCGCGTCGCGTTTCCGCAACGAAGTGGGCCGGCGAATGCGTCCGTCGTTGACGGTCAAATGAGGCAGGAAGCGGCCGATTCGGACCCGATGGATGCAATGTCGGCGAAGCAGTCGAGCCCGTAGCGCGGCTCGAGCTCCACCAGGTCGACTAGCCGTCGAGCGTCGGCGGCGCCGAAGCGGCGGCCGGATTGGCCTCGGGGCCTTGCGGATCGCGTCGACGCGCGGGGCGGTCGCTAGAACTCGTGAGGCCCCGCCGGCGCCGGGACGTCTCTCCGGGTCGAGATGCCGGGC
>DASZCE010000177.1:0-4189 GCA_035943455.1 Gaiellaceae bacterium
AGACCTCGTCCCCTACTACAACGCGAAGTGGACGCAGGAACAGGACGTGAAGGCCTCCGGGGTCGAGCACGTGATCTTCCGCCCTAGCTTCATCTTCGGCCGCGACGGCGGGATCTTGCCGACCTTCAGAAAGCTCGCGAAGCTGACGCCCGTGACGCCGATCATGGGCAGCGGCACCCAGCGCATCCAGCCGATCTGGATCGACGACGTCGGCGCGCACTACGCGCAGGCGATCGACAAGCCGGAGACGGCAAACCGGACATTCGAGATCGGGGGGCCGGATCAGGTCAGCTGGAACGAGTTCTGGGAGCGCCTGAAGCGCACGCTCGGAATCCGGCGGCCGAGTGTCCATGTTCCCATCGGTCTCGCGCGCATCAACGCGCTCGTCACCGAGCGCCTTCCGGGCGAGATCCCGCTGACGCGTGACCTCCTAAAGATGCTCGAGGCCGGCGACAACGTCGTCTCGAACGACGAGGCGGTGCGCACGTTCCAGCTCCCCCTCGTGCCGCTCGACGAGCAGCTTCGCAGAGTGGCCCGAGCCTCAGAGGCCGTTTCGAAATAGCGGATCGCATCGACCGGTCGGTTCCGACGGATGCACAGCGAAGCCCGCCATCTCGAGGGCGGCACCGCAAGCGGCGCCTGAAGCGCGCCTTACGGCGTGCCGACATTCACGCGCATGAGGGATCTCTGGCGGCCTTCCCGCCGTGTATTCGTCGCTGCTGCGCTCGTGATCGCGCTTCTCCTCGCCGCGTTTGCCGCCATGGTTGTCGACGCTCAGCATGAGAGCCGTCGCGGCCTCGAGGAACGGTTCCGCCTAGCTGCCGAACTGACGGCCTAGGCGGTAGCCCGCGCCGCGACGAGCTTGCGGGCAGCAGCGGCAATCGCGTCGGCGTCGATCCCAGCAGCGGCGAGCAGCTCCGCCGGCTTGCCCGAATGCGGCATCTCCCGAACCGCCAGCACCGTGACCTCGGGACGGTCCTCCAGGTCGGCCAGCGCTGCCAGGACGGCCTCCCCCAGCCCGCCCTCGGCCCAGTGGTCCTCGGCTGTGACGATCGGTGTGGTGAGACCGCGTAGCGCCTCGGCGTCGATCGGCTTTACGGAGTAGCAGTCGATCACGCGGACGGCGATCTCTTCGGCGGCCAGCGCCTCGGCCGCCTTCAGCGCTTCGTGCACGGTGATGCCCGCCGCGACGACGGTGACGTCGTCGTCGTCCGACGATCGGAGCGTCTTGCTGCCGCCGACCGGGAACTCCTCTCCCGGCTCGTAGATCACCGGCGTGTCGCTTCGCGTCGTCCGGAGGTACGCGATCCCGTGCACGTCCGCCATCGCGTGGACGAGCCGCGCGGTCTGGTTGCCGTCGCAGGGATAGAGAACCGTCGAGCCGTTGACGGCGCGAAGGGTGGCGAGATCCTCGAGGCCCATCTGCGAGGGGCCGTCCTCGCCGATCGAGACGCCGGCATGGGAGCCGCAGAGCTTGATCGTTGCGCGGCTGATCGCCGCCATGCGGATGAAGTCGTACGCGCGGGTCGTGAAGGCGGCGAAGGTCGAGGCGAAGGGCGTCCAGCCCAGCACCTGCATGCCTACGGCCGCCGCGACCATCTGCTGCTCGGCGATGTACATCTCGAAGAACCGCTCCGGATGGGCGTCGCGGAAGATCTCCGAGTACGTGGAGTTGGAGACCTCGCCGTCCAGGCCGACGACGTCTCCACGCTCGCCGCCGAGGGCGGCGAGCGCTTCGCCGTAGGCCTTGCGCGTCGCGACCTTGCTCCCAACCTCGTAGCTCGGCCACGCCGGCTCGCCCGGCGGCTCGAAGCGGTGCGGCGCGCGGTGCTCGGGCTTGGGCACCTGCACCATGATGTTCCGAACGCCGCCGAGCTCGTCGATCGCTTCCTCGGCAACGGCCTTGCCGTGCCAGCCGCCCTGGTCTTCGACCTTCGAGTAGCCCTTTCCCTTGATCGTCTTTGCGACCACCGCAGTCGGCTTCCCGGTGGTGGCCTCCGCCTCGCGGTACGCCGCATCGATCGCGGCGACGTCGTGCCCGTCGATCTCGATCGCGTGCCAGCCGAACGCGCGCAGCCGGCCCGAATACGAGGAGAGGTCCCAGCCGTGCATCGTCTCGCCGCGCTGTCCGAGGCGGTTGACGTCGATGATCGCCGTCAGGTTGTCCAGCTCGTAGAAGGCTGCGTGCTCGGCGGCTTCCCACATCGAGCCCTCCGCCATCTCACTGTCGCCGCAGATCACCCAGACGCGGAACGGCAGCCGCGTGAGCCGCTTGCCGGCGAGCGCCATCCCGACGCCGATCGGAAGCCCCTGGCCGAGTGAGCCGGTCGCGACGTCGACCCAGGGGAGCACCGGCGCCGGGTGGCCCTCGAGCCGGCTGCCGAACTGCCGGTACGTCATGAACTCCTCCTCCGGCAGCACGCCAGCGGCTCGGAAGAGGCCGTAGACGAGCGGCGAGGCGTGGCCCTTCGAGAACACGAGCCGGTCGTTCGCCGGGTTCTTCGGATCGTCGAAGTCGTAGTGGAAGTGCTCGGCGAGGAGCACGGCCGCGAGATCGGCAGCCGACATCGACGAGGTCGGATGGCCCGACCCGGCCTTGTCGCTCGCGCGCACGGCGTCCACCCGCAGCTGCTGGCCGAGCTCGCGCCACAGATCCTGATTGGACATGTAGGAGAAACGTAGTCGAGGTATGCAAGTTGCGGTCGCGTTCGACCATCGCGGGGTCAAACTCAGGGAGCGGATCCTCGCCGACGTGAAGCGCCTCGGTCACGAGCTCGTGGACCTCGGGACCGACAAGCCGGAGCCCCATGTGGACTACCCCGACAAGGCGAGGGAGATCGGCGAGGCGATCCGCGGGGGTGAGGCGGAGCGCGGGATTCTCGTCTGCGGCTCCGGTGTCGGCGCGGCCGTTGCGGCCTGCAAGCTCCCCGGCATCAGAGCGGCGATCTGCCACGACACCTACTCCGCCAGGCAAGGTGTAGAGCACGACGATATGAACGTGCTCTGCATCGGCTCCGGAATCGTCGGCGACGACCTCGTGACGGAGCTCGTGGCGGCGTTCCTCGCTGCGGAGTTCGACGGAGGCGAGCGCTACCGCAGACGGCTCGAGAAGATCGAGGCGATGGAAAGAGAGGTTTTCAGTGTCTAGATCGCGACTCCACCAACTGAGCGACCTCGGCCAGAGCGTCTGGATCGACTCGCTCTCGCGAGAATGGCTTCGGACCGGGGAGCTCGCACGCATGATGGAGGAGGACGCCGTCGTCGGCGTCACCTCCAACCCCACCATCTTCCAGAAGGCGATGGCCGAGGGAGACTGGTACGACGACCAGCTCCGGGAGGTGCTTGCCGAGGAGGACGATCCCAAGGAGATCTTCGTCCGGCTCGCGTCGGACGACATTCGCGAGGCGTGCGACCTCATGAGCTCCGTTTGGGACCGCATCCGCGGCCTCGACGGCTACGTCTCCTTCGAGGTCGACCCCGCCCTCGCGAACGACACCGAAGCCACGATCGAGGAGGCGCAGCGCTTCCACGACCTGATCGGGCGCCAGAACCTCTACGTGAAGATCCCCGCGACGAAGGCAGGATTGCCGGCGATCGAGGAGATGATCTCGCGCGGCAAGAGCATCAACGTCACGCTGATCTTCTCGCTGGAGCGCTACGCCGAGGTCGCCGAGGCGTATATCCGAGGGCTCGAGCGCCTCGTCGAGGCCGGGGGCGATCCCACGCCGGTGACGTCGGTCGCAAGCTTCTTCGTCTCACGGGTCGACACGGAGACCGACAAGCGGCTCGATGCGATCGGCGGGCACGATCACCTCAAGGGTCGGCTCGGGATCGCGAACGCGAAGCTCGCCTACGAGCGCTACAAGGAGATCTTCCGCGGGCGGCGCTGGGAGGCGCTCGCGGCTCGAGGCGCGACCCCGCAGTGGTGCCTGTGGGCCTCGACATCGACCAAGAACCCGGACTACTCGGACGTGATGTACGTCGAGGGGCTGATTGGCCCGGAGACGGTCGACACGATGCCGAAGGAGACCATCGAGGCGTTCCAGGACCACGGCGAGGCGCGGCTGACCTTGGAGCAGGGGCTCGACGAGGCGCGGCAGCTCCTCGAGGAGCTCGCGCGTGCGGGCGTCGACTACGACGACGTCACGCAGGTGCTCGAGGAGGAGGGCGTGCAGAAGTTCGCCGACTC
>DASZCE010000178.1:0-2374 GCA_035943455.1 Gaiellaceae bacterium
CGTCGTGTTCGTGTACTGGAAGCGGCCGGTGTCGGTCACGAGCGCGATGTAGATCGCCTCTGCGAGCTCCGGCGTGAGGCCGAGCCCGAGCTCGGCGATCAGGTCCCGCACGATCTCCCCGGTCGACGAGGCGTCGGCGACCACGAGGTTGACGTCGCCGAAGTGCGTGTTGTCGTGGTGGTGGTCGACGTTGACGACGAGCGGGGCTCCCGCGAGCGCGGCCTGACCCTCCCCCAGCCGGCTCTCGTTCGCGCAATCGAGAGCGAACAGGACACGGTCACCGGCGTCTTCGGGCAGATCGCGCCGGAGGTCCTCCAGCGGCATGAACTTATACTCGGCCGGGAGCGGCGCCTGGCCCGACAGATACATCACCGAGTCCTTGGCGAGCAGGTCGAGGACCTGCTTCGCGGCAAGGATCGAGCCGAGGGCATCCCCGTCGGGATTCTCGTGCGTGATGAGGAGGAAGCGGTCGTGGTCGCGGATGGCATTGGCGACCGCTGCCAGGTCACTCCTCGTCTGGGCCTGGGGCGAGCTCATCGATGAGGTGAGACATGCGGACGCCGCGCTCGACCGAGGGATCGTATTCGAACGCCAGCTGCGGGGTCCGCTTCAGCCTCAGCTCCTGCGCGATCCGGGCCTGGAGCACGCCGTGCGCCGCCTCGAGGCCCGCGAGGGTCTTCTCGCGCCTTCGCTCCGAACCGAGGACGCTGACATAGACGACGGCGTGGCGCAGGTCAGGCGAGGTCTCGACGTCCGTGACCGTCACGAAGCCGATCCGCGGATCGCGGAGGTCACCGACGGCCTCGGCGAGAACCTCGCGCACCGCCGCGTTGACCCGCCGCATTCGCTCACTCATCAGGGCTCACCACTTCCCGCTCGACCCGCACGAGCTGGTACTCCTGGCCGTTGAGGTAGCGAACGGCCTCCTCGAGCAGCTGCTCCGCCTGCCTGTGCTCGCGAGCCACACACGCCATCGTCAAGCGGCTTCGTTGCCAGAGGTCGAGGTGGTCGACCTCGGCGACCGCCGCGCCGAAGCGATTCTGCAGCTGCGCCTTCGCAGACTTCACGAACTTGCGCTTGCCCTTCAGCGATCCTGCCTCGGGGAAGTGCAGCTCGACCGTGAGGATGCCGACGTAGCCGGCGCCCATGGCGTCGGCCTAGGACTCGGTGCCGGCGGCGGCGGGCTCGCGCTCGGGAGCGGGAGCGCTGAGATCGGTGCGCTCCACCTGCTTCGTCTCGTACACCTCGAGCACGTCGCCTTCCTTCACGTCGTTGAAGCCCTGGAGGAGGATGCCGCACTCGAAGCCCTCCTCGACCTCACGGACGTCGTCCTTGAACCGCTTCAGCTGAGCGATCGAGGTCTCGTGGATGACCGTGCCCTCACGCACCACCCGAACCTGGGCGTTGCGCCGTACGACGCCGCTCGTGACGTAGGAGCCGGCGATGGTGCCGAGGCGCGAGACGCGGAAGAGCTGGCGCACCTCCGCCTCGCCCAGCGTCTCCTCCGTCGTGACGGGCGCGAGCATGCCGACGAGCGCCTGCTCGATGTCCTCGGTCAGCCGGTAGATCACGCGGTACGTGCGGATCTCGACCCCCTCGCGCTCGGCCAGCGCCCGCGCCTCGGCGTTGGGACGGACGTTGAAGCCGACGACGAGCGCGTTGGAAGCCGCGGCCAGGTTGACGTCTCCCTCGGTGATCCCGCCGACGCCCTGGTGGATCACGCGCACACCCACCTCAGGGTGCTGGATCTTCTGCAGCTCGGAGACGGCGGCCTCGACGGAGCCGTCGACGTCGCCCTTGAGGACGATGTTCAGGTCCTGGACGCCGCCCGCCTGCATCTGGGCGAAGAGCTTCTCGAGCGAGACCCCGGCTCCGGCAGCCGCCAGCTGCTCGCGCCGGAGGCGCTCGCCGCGGTTCTGCGCCAGCTGCCGCGCGTGGCGCTCGTTGTCGACGACGCGCGCGAGCTCACCGGCAGGCGGCGGATGGTCGAATCCGAGGATCTCGACCGGAACGCCCGGCTGCGCCTGCTGCAGCTTCTCGCCGCGGAAGTCGTAGAGCGCACGGACGCGACCCCACGCGTCGCCGGCGACGATGGCGTCGCCCACCCGCAGCGTGCCGCGGTGCACGAGCATCGTCGCGACGGGACCGCGGCCGACGTCGAGCCTCGATTCGATGATGGGACCGGAAGCCTCGACATCCGGGTTCGCCGTCAGGACGAGCTCGGCGTCCGCGACGAGGAGCACTTTCTCCAGCAGGTCGTCCAAGTTCTGCTTCTGCTTCGCGGAGACGTCCGAGAACTGCGTTGTCCCGCCCCACTCCTCCGGCTGGAGGCCCTCGGCGGCGAGATCGCCGCGCACGCGGTTGGGGTCGGAGT
>DASZCE010000179.1:0-8597 GCA_035943455.1 Gaiellaceae bacterium
AGGTGCCGGGCTGCCCCGGTGGCGGGGCGGGCGACTCCGTGAGACCCGAAACGAGATCGTCGAGCGCCGCGCGGGTCAGCGGGGCAGCGGGACGAAAGTTGGCCGGATTGCCGCCCATAAGGCCGCGAGAGGTGACGAGCCTGATCTCTGCCTGCGCCCAGGGTCGCTGCGCCTTCGCCAGGACGACGGTCGGTGCGCCCAGCGCAAGGCCGGCGCAGACGATGGCGGCTACGAGTCGTCGCACCTCGGTGCCATCGGCCGAGGCGGCGGTCCCCTTTAGAAGCCGTTTCGACATGACCGATCGCATCGACCGGTCGGTTCAGACGGATGCCGGGCGAGCCCGCCGTCCTGAAGTCGGCGCCGCAAGCGATGCCTTAGGCTGAAGGGGTGAGCTGGGAGGTATGGCCGGAGCCGCGCACCGCCGCGGAGCGCCTTGCGCTCCTAACGGCAGCGGATCAGGCGGTCAAGGCCGACCAGGAAAGCGCCTGGTGGCGGTCGGGACTGGAGGACCTCGAGCCACTAAACGACGGCTTGGCTCCAAACGAGATGTGGCGGGGCGCCGGCGTAACCGAGCCCTGAGACCGTGCTAGCCGCCAGCGCCCGCTAAACGATCCCGTGGGGAGGGCGGCGGCGCTTGTCAGCGAGCGCCCATCGACGCATGGCCGGGGAGAATAGGCACGTCATGGCTTTCTCCAAGGTGCTCGTCGCGAACCGCGGCGAGATCGCGATCCGCATCTTCCGCACGCTGCGTGAGCTCGGAATCGTCCTCGTCGCCGTCTACTCCGAGGCGGACCGCGGCTCACTGCACGTGGAGCTGGCAGACGAGGCGTACCTGCTCGGGCCGGGGCCGGCCAACGAGAGCTACCTCGCCCAGGAGCGCGTGATCGACGCCGCGCGCCGGGCGGGTGCCGAGGCCATCCATCCCGGTTACGGCTTCCTGGCGGAGAACGCGGCTTTCGCGCGCGCGGTCGAGACCGCCGGGCTGACCTGGATCGGGCCGCCGGCGGACGCGATCGACGTCATGGGGTCGAAGGTGGCCGCTCGCGAGCGGATGCAGGCTGCGGGCGTGCCGATCATCCCCGGGACGACGGAGCCGGTCTCGTCGGCGGCGGAGGTTAGGGCCCTCGGCGACGACCTTGGCTGGCCGATCGCGATCAAGGCCTCCGCCGGTGGCGGCGGGAAGGGGCTCAAGGTCGTCCGTTCGGCCGCGGAGGTCGACCGCGCCTTCGAGTCGGCTCAGCGTGAGGGCGAGGCCTACTTCTCCAACCCCTCGGTCTACGTCGAGCGTTACCTCGACGATCCCCGCCATGTCGAGGTTCAGGTGCTCGCGGACGCACACGGCAACGTCATCCATCTCGGCGAACGCGACTGCACCATCCAGCGGCGACACCAGAAGCTCGTCGAGGAGACCCCCTCGCCGGCCGTCTCCGCCGAGCTCCGTGAGCGAATCGGCCAGATCGCGGTCGACGCCGCTCAGGCCGTGGACTACCGGTCCGCGGGAACGATTGAGGGTCTCCTTTCCCGGGACGGCGACTACTACTTCCTCGAGATGAACACTCGGATCCAGGTCGAGCACACCGTCACCGAGCTCGTGACCGGCCTAGATCTCGTCCGCGAACAGGTGCTGATCGCGGCTGGAGAGCCGCTACGGCTTCGCCAGGAGGACGTCAGGCTCACCGGGCACGCGATCGAGTGTCGTGTCAACGCCGAGGATCCGTCCAACGGCTTCCTGCCGGCGCCAGGGAGGATCGCGGGCTACCGGGAGCCGGCTGGGCCCGGGGTGCGGGTCGATTCGGGGGTTGACGCCGGGCGGGAGGTCGTCGCGCTCTACGATCCGCTGATCGCGAAGCTCTGCGTGCACGGGGTCGACCGCGAGCATGCGAGGCAGCGGATGCTCCGCGCGCTTGGCGAATACCGGATCGAGGGCGTCACGACGCTGCTCGGCTTCCACCAGGCGCTTCTCGGCCACGAGTGCTTCGTCGCGGCTGGCACGTGCCACGGCGTGGTCGAGTCGGAGGAGCTGGCGAAGCGGGCGCAGGAGTTGTCGCATCAGACAACGAGCGTACCGGCAGTATCGGACGGCGCGCGGCCACTCCGCGAGCAGCGCGTCCACGCCGAGCTCGAAGGGCGCCGCTATGAGCTGAAGCTGCTCGTCCCGGAGCCACCGCATGCCGAGCTTGCACGCCGGCGCAGGGAGCGTGCAGGCCGCGGGCGCGGGCAGGGAGCGGCGAGAGACGCGGTCGTCAGCCCGATGCAGGGCACCGTCCTCGCCGTGGAGGTGGCCGAGGGGGAGGACGTCGAAGCGGGGCAGGTGCTTTGCGTGATCGAGGCGATGAAGATGGAGAACGAGATCACCGCGCACCGTGCGGGACGGGTCACGGACCTCTCGATCGCGCCGGGTCAACCGGTCAAGACAGGCGAGCTGATCTGCATCGTTCAAGCCGGGTGAGCCAGTTCCGGCCTTTCTGTTCCGACGTCTCGCGCGAGAACGACGAGCCGCTCGCGGCCACGGCGAGCCGGGTCGATCGGTGGCTGCTCGTCGAGTATCGCGGCCTCTGGAGCTCCGACGCACTGGCGGGAAGCGGTCTCTCCGATCAGGTGAAGAAGCGGCTGCGAGAGCTGCGCGCCGCCCGGCCCCGGACGCGGCTGCTCTTCATCCGTCGTCCGGACCGCAGGCGCCACGACGGCCTCGCCGTCTACGTCGCCGACTCCCGTGAGGCGAGCGAGCGACTGGCGCGCATGGAGATCCCACAGCACGAGGACCTTCGGACTGTCGATCCGTGGCGGGAGGCGACCCCGATCGACGAGCCGCTCTTCCTGGCCTGCACCCACGGCAAGCACGATCGCTGCTGCGCGCGCTACGGCCGGCCGCTCTTCGAGGCGCTGAACGAGCAGCTCGCGGCCGAGTCGGTGTGGCAAACCACCCACGTGGGCGGCGATCGGTTCGCCGGCAACCTCGTCTGCCTACCGCACGGCGTCTACTACGGGCGGGTGGAACGGGACGAGGTTCCTACCGTCGTCGACGAGTACCTGGCGGGACAGATTTCCCTCGCGCACTACCGCGGACGCTCGTGTTGGCCGTTCGCGGTGCAGGCCGCGGAGCGGCGAGTTCGAGCGGAAGAGGGCCTCGGGGGGCTCGATGACCTCTCGCTCGAAGGCGTCGCAGAGACGGGGCAGAGCCGCTGGCGGATCAGGTTCGCGACGCCCGACGGCACCCGCGACGTGGTGGTCGTTGCCGAGCCGGGCGAGCTGACGCAGCTGACCTGCAACTCGGACGCGGCCAAGCGTCCCATCCGTTACGTCGCTATGCCCCGCTGATCCGAAGCAGACCCTCTCGGACGAGGCGGCGGACGAGGACGAGCCGTCCGGCATCGTCGAGGGAACCGGGGAGCTCCGACGCCGTGAAGGGCTCGTCGGCGGCCGCCACGGCGGCGACCTCCTCGCGGGCGTGCGGGGGAAACGTCACCTCTCGTCCTTCGAAAACGAGGACGACCGCGCCGTCTTGCTCGACG
Source organism: Gaiellaceae bacterium (assembly GCA_035943455.1). GTDB lineage: Bacteria > Actinomycetota > Thermoleophilia > Gaiellales > Gaiellaceae > JACDAN01. The sequence continues at coordinate 3,513 of DASZCE010000179.1, forward strand.
AGGTCCGCGAGCACCGTGGGGTTTCGCTCGAGCTCCGTCTCCGTGTCGAGCCGCTCCAGCGCCCGAAGCTGGCGGAACTGTCCGTCGCGAATCGCCCGTCGCGAACGGACGAGCTTGTCACGCGCGCGCCGCTCCACGTCGCGGCGGCCGAGGCGTTGCCTGAGCGTCTCCACGAGCCCGTCCACGTCGTCTTCCGACTGCCACGAGCGGCGAAACCGAACGTCGCTCCGGAGCCCGTCCAGCGCCGCCTTGAAGGCGTCCAGCCACGTGACGACGTTGACGCCGACCGTGAGGTGCAAGGAATCGGTCTCCGACGTCAATGCCTCGTGGAGCCATCCGCGAGGCAGGTACAGCATGTCGCCTGCTCGCAGGACCCGGTCCTCCACAGGCGTCCCCGGCGCTCCCATCTCTGCCGAGTACCGCTGGTCCTTCAGCGGCAGCTCGAGCACCGGCTCGTACACGAGCCAGCGCTTCTCCCCGGCGACCTGGAGCACGAAGACGTCGTGCGTGTCGTGGTGGACCGGAAGGCCCTGCGCCGCGCGCGGCGTGTAGTAGGCGTTGGCCTGAGCGGGATGGCCGAGCGTTCCCTCCAGGGAGCGGCAGAACGCGCCGATCGACGGCCGTGTCAGATGGAGGCCCTGGAGCACGATCGTCGCCCCCTGCTCCCACTCGCGCAGTACGCGCTCGACGTCCGCGGTGCCGGAGAACGGCGTCGGCCGCCACGGGATGTCGACCGTGTAGTCCCGAACCCGGAGCTGTTCGCCGGCCTTTACGAGCCGGAAGCCGGGGTGGCGCAGGCCGCCGGAGCAAACGAGCTGCTCCACATCGGCCTCGGAGAGCAGGTCGTCGTAGCGACCTGCCTCGTCGCGCTCGACCGCGAGGGGTCTGCGCTCCCAGTACTCCTCAAGGAACTCCTCGACGCCGACCGGCTCGACGCAGCGCGCGAGCGCGGCGCTACGCGTCCGTGTCGTCGGCGTCGGAGTCAGTGTCGTCCGTGTCGCTGTCCATGTCGTCCATGTCCGCGTCGGCGGTCTCTTGGCGGATCTCCTGGGCGACGTCGGTGCGAATCTCCTCGTCGGTCAGCGGCGTGCGCTCGCTCATGACGGCTCCTTCCGATCGGGATGTCACCGCGAGTCTAGTGACCTTCGCACGGATAGACTCGCGAGCCGCGATGGACCTCTACGAGTACCAGGGTAAGGAGCTCTTTCGGCGCTTCGGCATCCCGGTGTCCGAAGGCAGGCTGGCGACGACGCCCGAGGAGGCCCGAGCGGCGGCGCAGGAGCTCGGCGGTCAGGTTGTCGTGAAGGCGCAGGTCCTGACGGGGGGTCGTGGGAAGGCAGGTGGGATTCGGCTCGCCGACGGGCCCGATGACGCTGAGTCGCACGCGCGAGCGATCCTGGGCATGGACATCAATGGCCACGTCGTCCGCAAGCTCTGGATCGAGCAGGCCTCCGACATCGCCACGGAGTACTACCTCTCCCTCACCTTCGACCGCGGGGAGAAGAAGGGCCTGTTCATGTTCACGAACGAGGGCGGGATCGACATCGAGGAGGTCGCCGCCGAGCGTCCGGAGGCGCTGGCCCGGCTGCACGTGGATCCGCTCGAGGGGTTCCAGCCCTACCAGGCACGACGACTGATCTACGGCGCCGGGGTCGAGGACGAAGGCGAGCAGAAGCAGATCGCCAAGATCGCCGAGCAGCTGTACGCCGCGTTTACAGGGGCCGACGCGATGCTGTGCGAGATCAACCCGCTGATCGTGACGCCCGACGGCCAGGTGAAAGCACTGGACTCGAAGTTCACCGTCGATGACAACGCGCTCTACCGCCACCCTGATATCGCCGAGATGCGAGACCTCGACGCGTACCCGCCCGAGGAGCGGGCGGCACGCGAGAAGGACGTCACGTACGTCAAGCTCGACGGCGACGTCGGCGTACTCGGCAACGGCGCCGGGCTCGTGATGTCCACGCTGGACGTGGTGGCGCTCGCGGGTGGCCGGCCGGCGAACTTCTGCGACCTCGGCGGCGGCGGGGACGCCCAGGGCGTCGTCGACGCGCTCGAGATCATCAGCGCCGACCCGCAGGTGAAGTCGATCCTCTTCAACATCTTCGGCGGGATCACGCGTTGTGACGAGGTTGCCCGTGGGATCCTGCAGGCGCTCGGACGGCTGACGATCGACGATCCGATCGTCGTACGCCTCGATGGGACGAACGCCGACGAGGGCCGGCGGCTGTTGCAGGAAGCGGCGCCGCCGAACCTGCACGTCGAGCCGACCATGCTCGAGGCTGCGAGACGCGCGGTGGAGCTGGCTGCATGAGACGTCGCTTGCGATGCCGTTTGGAGGGCATGCGGGTTTTGCCGGCATGCCGGTCGCTTTGCCCGTGCAGCCGTCTGCAATGACCGGTCGACACGATGGACCGGCTGAGGTGCGGCCATGAACTGGTCAGAGCGCGCCCAGCTGTATCGCGAGAGTGCGGCGCACCGTGAAGGCGAGGATCTCGACCTGGTGGTGGAGTGGTCCCAGGGGGCCGAGACGGCGCTTGACGTCGCCACCGGCGGCGGGCATGTCGCGCGGCGTTTGCGCGAGGCCGGCATCAACGTCGTCACCGTCGATCCGGCGCCGGGGATGCAGCCGGACGTCGTCAGCCGCGGCGAGGACTTGCCGTTCGCAGATGGCAGCTTCGACGTCGTCGCCTGCCGCGTCGCGGCCCACCACTTCGACGACGTGGAGAAGGCGGTTTACGAGATGGCACGCGCGAGCCGCGACCGCGTGATCGTCGTCGACAACCTGTTCCTGGACGAGCGTGCGGAGGAAGCTGATCGCGTTCGCGATCCGTCGCATGTGCGGAACTACACGGAGAAGGAGTGGCGCGAGCTCTTCCAGTCCGTGGGCCTCCGAATCGACGAGGTGCGGCGGCTGCCGAAGCCGATCGAGGTCGAACCATGGCTCGAGCGGGCCGGTACGCCGGCCGCGGACGCCGAGCGGGTTCGGGAGCTGCTCGCCGAGCGGATCGAGGACGGGTGGATCACGCTCGACCGCATCGCGATTCTCGGGAGGAAGTAATGGCGCTCCGCTCGATACACGCCGGTTTCTCGCCTGCAATCCGGCTTCGTGTTTTCGACCTAGCAATCGGCCAGCATCACCTGCAGGAGCACCAATAGCCATCATTGTCGACAACGAGACGCGCCTCGTCGTCCAGGGCCTGACCGGCCGAGAAGGCTCCTTCCACGGCGTCCGGAACCGCAACTACGGCACGCAGGTCGTCGCCGGGGTGACACCCGGAAAGGGCGGGCAGGACGTCGAAGGCATCCCGGTCTTCGACACGGTCGTCGAGGCGGTCGACGAGACCGACGCGAACACGACGATGGTCTTCGTGCCGGCACGGTTCGCGACCGACGCGATCTACGAGGCGGTCGAGGCAGGGATCGAGACCGTGATCTGCATCGCCGAGGGCCTTCCGGCACACGACATGCTGCGCGTCTACAACTACATCCGGCCCAAAGGGATCACGATGCTCGGGCCGAACTGCCCAGGGGCACTGTCGCCGGGCAAGGCGAACGTGGGGATCATCCCGGCGGAGATCTTCCGCGAAGGCGCGGTCGGGCTCGTCAGCCGCTCCGGCACGCTCACGTATCAGATCGGCCACGAGCTGACGCAGCTCGGGCTTGGGAACTCGACCATCGTCGGCATCGGCGGGGATCCCGTCGTCGGCTCGTCGTTCATCGACGTGCTCGGCAGGTTCGAGGCGGACGACGAGACCGAGCTCGTCGTGATGGTCGGAGAGATCGGCGGTGCCGAGGAGGAAAAGGCGGCGGGTTTCATCGAGGCGGAGATGTCGAAGCCGGTCGTGGCCTACATCGCCGGCTTTACGGCGCCGCCCGGGAAGACGATGGGCCACGCCGGTGCGATCGTCTCCGGCACGTCGGGAACTGCGCAGGCGAAGAAGGAGGCGCTCGAGGCGCATGGCGTGCGGGTCGGCACGACCCCCTCGGAGGTCGCTCAGCTGGCCGCCGACGTCGTCGGCGCGCGAGCCTGACGCCATCCGACGGCATTCCTAGAGTCGCGGAATGGAGTCGATCTCGCTCGCCCGCGGCGTCCCGGCGCCCGAGTGCATCCCGGTCGAGGAGCTCGCCGACTGCGCGCAGGCGGCGATCCTCGACGACGGCGCGACTGCACTCTCGTACGGCGCCGCCGGCGGCTACGGGCCGCTCCGAGCGTGGATCGCAGAGCGTCACGGCGTCGACGCGGCGCGCGTGCTCGTCACCAACGGGTCGCTCCAGGGGTTCGTTTTCCTGGCCGAGCTCCTCGCCGGTAGCGGGGAGCGGGTCCTCGTCGAGGCGCCGACCTACGACCGGCCGCTGGTGATCCTCGATCGGCTCGGCGCAGAGATCGTCGCGGTGCCGCAAGCCGACGATGGAATCGACGTCGACGCGCTCGCCGGGGAGCTGGACCGCGGCGGCCGGCGCCGGCCGGCGTTCCTCTACCTGATTCCCACCTTCCAGAACCCGAGCGGAAGGACGCTCGGCCCGGACGGGCGGCGCCGCCTCGTCGACCTCGCCGAACAGCACGAATTGCTCGTGCTCGAGGACGACCCCTACGGGCTCGTCCGTTTCGAAGGCGTTGCGCCGCCGACGCTGCACGAGCTCGACGGCGGCCGGCGCGTGATGTACTCGTCGTCGTTCTCGAAGATCGTCGCTCCGGGCGTACGCGTCGGCTACCTGGTGCTGCCGGAGGCGCTCGCTGCCCGCGTCGAGTCGCTCGCAACCTCCACGTACATCACGCCGTCGCTGCTTTCCCAGGCGACGGTCTACGAGTTCCTTCGCCGTGGGGAACTCATGCGGAACCTCGAGCTCGTCCGCTCCCTGCTGAAGTCGCGGCGCGACGCGTTGGTCGAGGCGCTCGAGGAGCATCTCGGCGCCACCGGCGCCCGCTGGAACCGGCCCGAAGGCGGGTATTTCCTGTGGCTGGATCTCCCCGCGGGCCTGGACGCCGTCGAGCTGCTGCGGGCGGCGGAGAGGCTCGGCGTGACATTCGTTCCCGGCCCCGACTTCTTTCCCCGCGGCGGCGGCGGTCGCTCCGCCGCGGGG
>DASZCE010000180.1:0-3153 GCA_035943455.1 Gaiellaceae bacterium
GGCCGACCGTCCCGCCGCCGCGGCGTATGTCAGACGGTGCTGCGGCCGCTGAAGAGGCCGACGAGCAGGACGATCAGCGCAAGGACGAGCAGCAACCAGAGCAGGTTGTTCACGAACAGCCCGCCACCGAACGCCAAGATCAGCAGGACGATCAGGATGATCAGCAGTAATGGGGACATGACGCCTCCTCGACGTTGTTTCCGTCGTCTTTCCCCGAACGCGCGACTTGTCACCGGGCTCGCGTGTAAGGGATTTGGAAGGACGACCCCGCTGTCAGCGAGGAACGTCGCCCATGTACAGGCGTGCCCACGCGAACCGCTCACTCTCGACGCCGTAGACGCAGATCCCCTGGAGGTCGACCTGTTCGCCGCCTGGTCGCGTGTGCGTCCACCGCCACTCGACCCAGAGCTCTTCGCCACTAGCGGCCCACCGCAATGCCTCCGCGTGGAAGTCGGACGCGGGATCGGACAGCTTCCACGCCCAGTTCGCGCCGACGTGCTCGCGCCCGACGAAGTTCGATTCCGGGCGCAGCGGCTGTTCGCTGCGAAAGTCGGCATGGAAGAGGTCGAGGAAGGCGGTGAGATCGTGCTGGTTGAGGGCCCGTAGCAACCGGTCCACCAGCGACGGCGCGTCCATCGAAGCTCGGCACCCTATACCAGAGACGATCGGGGCAGGGGTGCAGCGGATGGCGGTTGACCACGCGAATCCTCGGGTATCAGAATGTCGTGTAGAAGCGTGCGCGGCCCCGGACGATCCCGGGCTTCTACATCTGGTGAGGGGTCGCTGCCTCTCCCTCGGGACCCCCCGGCGGCCCCTCACCTCCCTCTCTGCTTTCCCCGCAATCGTTAGGCGTCTGTTAAGTGAGCCTTAGGACTTTCCGAGGATTTGGCTCCGAGGCCGGACGACCTACCCGCGTCTGCGGAACCTGAGCGCGAGGGAGGCGAGCCCGAGAAGCGCCGGCATGCCGACCGCAAGTGGAAGGACTCCGCCCGAGTTCAGCGTCCTGCGCTGCGCCACTGCCAGCTGGATCGCAGGCCCGTTCACCGGCCGCCGTCCGGCCGCCGTCTCGGACAGGACGGACACGTAGACCGCGAGATCGCCGGCGGTCACCGCCTGCAACGACCAGCGCACCGAGATCGATCGTCCTGCCGGGATCGTTCCGAGGTAGCGCGTCCGCCTGGAGGACCAGTCCTCGGGGTCGACGTAGACGCCGTCCCGCAGGCTGAGGACGTTGAGATGGGCGATCAGGCGGCTCGCGGGCGTCGAGCCGCGGTTCGTGATCGTGGATCGGAAGACGAACTTCTCGCCGAGCTTGGTCGAGATCCGGTTGCGGTCGACGGAGACGGAGACGGAGCTCGCACGCTCGCCGCCCTGCGCGCTCGCCGCGAAGAGCAGCGCAGAGAGCAGGGCGGCGAGGAGGACGCCGGTCGCATGGCCGCGCCTCACCCCGAGACACCTCCGCGCAGGCGAATGAAGCGCCCGCCTAGGATCGCGGCGGCGGCTGCGAACGCCCCGGCCGCCACTGCCGGCGCGAGGAGCAGCGAGATGTCCTGGCTCCAAGGGTGCCCGCTGACGACGATCTTGCCGACGTAGTCCTCGCCCGCGGTCATCGGATTCACGCGGTAGAGGAAATCGCCGGCCCACCCCTGCCGGGCCCCAGTGGGGAAGAGGGTGGGCGCGAATAGCGCGAACAGGATGAAGAGGCTGAGCGAAAGGCTGACCCGGTTCGACGCGGCGAAGATGCTGACGACGACGCCGAGGGACGCGAGGAAGACGGCGAGAAGCGTCCCGACGACGAGACCGACGGCGAGCGTGTGGCCGACGATGTCGACGCCCCGACCGAGCAACCACACGTAGGGCACCGTGATCGCGAATGCCGCCAGCCACAACGAGAGCGCCACGACGAGCTTGCCCGTCGCGATGTGACGTCGCGAGACAGGCGTCAGGAGGAGCGTCTCGAGCGTCCCGCGCTCCCGCTCGCCGCTGATCGCGTCGGCCCCGGCGACGAGCGCGAGGAGGGCGCCGATAGCGATCGCGACCTGCATCGTGAGGCTTACCGCCTCCCGGCGCTCGAGGAAGTTGAGCGCCTCGTTGGTCGCGCCGAGGTAGGCGAGGGCTCCCAGGAGCAGGCTGAACGCGAAGCTGAACAGCAAGCCCCTCCCGCCGATCCAGAGGTCGCGCAGCTCCTGCGCGAAGACGACGCCCCAATCGCGCGTGCCGTGTCCCTCGACAGGGTGCTCGGCCACCGCCATCTCAGCCGGTCTCCGTCATCGCGAGGAAGGCGTCGCTCAGCCGCGCGCGTTCGAGCTCGAAGGAAAGCAGCGGAACGCCCGCCTCGACCAGCGCGCGTACGGCGTCGTTCGGTGCGCCGTTGCCCGTGTGGTCCCCTGCAGACGCGAATACGACCGTGAACCAGCCGGCCCGAGCGTCGGCAGGCGCAACCTCTTCGACGCCCGGCGCACGTGCGAGCGCGGCGATCGCATGCTCGACATGCTCCGGCGCCACGTAGACGCGCCCCGTCCGGGGGGCGGCCGCACGACGCGCCACCTCCGAGACCGTGCCCTCGGCGACCACGCGACCGCGATTCAGGATCAGCACGCGCGAGCAGTTCTCCTCCACCTCCGCAAGGAGATGTGTGCTGAGCAGGACCGCCGCGCCCCGCTCGCTCGCGATTCGTCGGACGTTGCCGAGTACATCCCGCTGCCCGGCGGGGTCGAGGCCCAGCGTCGGCTCGTCGAGGAAGACGACCTGAGGGTCGTTCACGAGGGCACGTGCGATGCCGAGCCGCTGGCGCATCCCGCGGCTGTACGTCGCGATCAGCGACGACCGCCGAGCGAAGAGACCCAGCTCCTCGAGCAGCGTTTTCGCGACGGCACGTGCGCTCGCCGGGTCGTGGCCGTACAGGCGGGCGTGGTAGCGGAGGTATTCCTCGCCTGTCTGCCGCTCGGGGTAGCCGGCGCTCTCGGGAAGGACGCCGATCCGTCGGCGGATGGCTGCGGGACGGGTGTGGGGGAGACCGGCGACTGCGAAGGTGCCGCTGCTCGCGGGCATGATCGTCGTGAGGACTCGGATGGCTGTTGTCTTGCCCGCTCCGTTCGGGCCGAGCACGCCCAACACCTCTCCCGCCTGGACCGCGAAGGTGAGGTTGTCGAG
>DASZCE010000181.1:0-2320 GCA_035943455.1 Gaiellaceae bacterium
CCCATCCAGGCCGTCCAGCCTCCTTCGCCGGCGCCCGCCGCGACCACGCCGGCGCGCCAGGGCTGGGCTCGTCGCGGCGCGACTGCCCCGCCGGGGCAGGATCGAAGCGCGACGCCGGAGCCAGTCCGCGCGAACAACCACGAGGCCGTGCCGCCCGGCCAGTCCCGCAGACTTGGCGGGAATGACGCGACAACCGCACCGGCGACGCCGGTGACGACGCCTGTGCCGCCCGGGCAGCAGAAGAAGGCCGACGAACCACCGCCAAACGCATAGCTCGAACACCGGGGCGCCAGGACCCGGCCGGTTGACGGCCCGCTGGACGTTGCTGGCGTTCCTCGTGGCACCGCTCGTCATCCTGCTCGGCGTCCAAGGCCTCTCGACGCGGACGACCGGTCGCAGCGCGACACCGCCGCGAACGACGGGAGGTCCGCTCGAGTCGGCGGGCCCCATTCTCGTCTGGAACGGGCACCGACTTCAGTCCCGCGGCCTACGGCCGGGCAAGACGATCGCGCTCACCTTCGACGACGGTCCGGATCCGCGCTGGACGCCGCGGATCGCCGCGACCCTGCGCCGGCTGAACGTCCCCGCGACGTTCTTCGTCGTCGGCAGCCAGGTCGTCCGCCACCCCGGAATCGTCCGCAAGCTGAAGGCCCAGGGGTTCGAACTCGGGAATCACACATTCACCCACTCCGATCTCGCCGCGCTGCCGCGGTGGGAACGCACCCTGCAGATCGGTCTCACGGAAAACGCGCTCGCCGGAACCGTGGGCCTGCGGCCACGGCTGATCAGGCCGCCGTATTCGGCGACGCCGGACGCCGTCACGGAGCGCCAGAACGTCGCCTTGCAGCAGCTCGCTCGGGACGGGTACGTGATCGCGCTCTCGGATCTCGACGGCCGCGACTGGCGGCGGCCGGGCGCCGCAGCGATCGCGCGGGCGATCACGCCCGGAGGCGATTCCGGAGGCATCGTCCTCCTCCACGACGGTGGAGGCGACCGCTCCGAGACCGTCGCCGCGCTCGAACGCGCCGTTCCGCAGCTGCGGGCACGCGGCTTCCGCTTCCTCCGCGTCTCCGAGCTTGCCGGCCTTCCGCCTTACGAGGTCGAACTCGCGGCGAACGACTGGGGTCGCCTCAAGGGACACCTGCTGCTCGGGACCCTGGCGGTGGCGCGGTGGACGACGTCGGCGCTCGCCGCTCTGCTGATCGCCGTCGCCCTCCTGTTTCTTGCGCGGATCGTCCTCCTGTTCGCCTTCGCCCGGCGCCACGTGAACCGCGTGCGGAAGCGCCCGGCCGAAGGAGAGTTCGAGCCACCCGTCTCGATCATCGTGCCCGCGTACAACGAAGCGGTGGGGATCGAGCAGGCCGTCCGGTCACTGGCGGCGAGTGCGTACGGCGACTTCGAGGTCATCGTCGTGGACGACGGCTCGAGCGACGGCACGGCGGACCGCATCGAGCGGCTGCAGCTGCGTCGCGTCCACGTGCTCCGCCAGGCGAACGGAGGCAAGCCCGCTGCGCTGAATCGCGGGCTCGCCGCCGCGCGGTACGACATCGTCGTGATGGTGGACGCCGACACGATCTTCGAGCCCGAGACCCTTGGCCGGCTCGTCCGGCCCCTTCGGAAAGCCGAGGTCGGCGCGGTGTCTGGCAACACCAAGGTCGGTAACCGGAGGCGACTGCTTGGACGCTGGCAGCACATCGAGTACGTCATGGGCTTCAACCTCGACCGGCGCCTCTACGACGTGCTCCAGTGCATGCCGACGGTGCCGGGCGCGATCGGCGCCTTCCGACGGGCCGCGTTGGAGCAGGTCGGCGGCGTCTCGGCGGCGACGCTCGCCGAGGACACGGATCTGACGCTCGCGCTTGGACGCGCCGGCTGGCGTGTGGTCTACGTCGAGGACGCACGTGCCTGGACCGAGGCTCCGTCGTCGCTGCGGGCGCTGTGGCGGCAGCGCTTTCGCTGGAGCTACGGCACGCTGCAGGCGGTCTGGAAGCATCGCGCGGCGATGTGGCGCCGCGGCGAGGAGCGCATCGGGCGGCGCGGTCTTCCCTACCTCGTGCTGTTCCAGATCGGCCTGCCGCTGCTCGCGCCCCTGATCGACCTCTTTTCGGTATATGGGCTGGTGTTTCTCGACGCCGCGGCCGTCGCGGCCTTCTGGGTCGCGTTCACCGGCCTGCAGCTTGCGATCGGGTGGTACGCCTTCCGGCTGGATCGCGAGTCACCTCGCGTCCTGTGGTCGATGCCGCTCCAGCAGTTCGTCTACCGCCAGCTCATGTACCTCGTCGTCATCGAGTCGGTCCTGAGCGCGATCCGGGGAACGCAT
>DASZCE010000182.1:0-3619 GCA_035943455.1 Gaiellaceae bacterium
CCTACGGCACGAAGGACGGGAGCCTGAGCAGGGCTCTCGCGTTCCTCGAGATCGAGTAGCGTTCCGGGCCTTGGCTCGGCGCGAATTCCTCTTCACCTCGGAGTCGGTCACCGAGGGCCATCCCGACAAGATCGCGGATCAGATCTCGGACGGCGTCCTCGACGCCGTGCTCGCCGACGACCCAAGGGGACGAGTCGCCTGCGAGACGCTCATCACCACGGGGCTCGTCGTCGTGGCGGGGGAGATCTCGACCGAGACCTGGGTGGACATCCCCCGGCTCGTCCGAGACAAGATCGCCGACATCGGCTACACGCATTCGGAGTGGGGGTTCGACGCGCAGACGTGCGGGGTCATCGTCGCGATCGACGAGCAGTCGCCGGACATCGCGCAGGGCGTGGACCAGTCGTACGAGGTTCAGCACGATCCCGGTGACGACGATCCGCTCGACCAGCTCGGGGCAGGCGACCAGGGGATGATGTTCGGCTACGCGACGAGGGAGACGCCGGAGCTGATGCCGCTCCCGATCATGCTCGCGCACAAGATCGTGCGTCGGCTCGCAGGAGTGCGGAAGTCCGAGCAGCTCAAGTACCTGCGTCCCGACGGCAAGGCGCAGGTGACGATCCGCTACGAGGTCGACGAGCACGACCGCCAGGTTCCGGTCGAGATCGCCCGTCTGCTCGTCTCCACCCAGCACGCCGACAACGTCGACGCCGAGACGATCAAGGAGGACGTGATCGAGCATGTCCTGCGGCCGATCCTCGACCCACGGCTCTACGACGAGCGACGCCTCTACGACGACCGCGACTTCGTCTACGTCAATCCAACCGGGAAGTTCGTGCTCGGCGGTCCCATGGGGGACACCGGCCTGACGGGGCGGAAGATCATCGTCGACACCTACGGGGGCGCGGCCCGCCACGGCGGCGGGTCCTTCTCTGGCAAGGATCCGACGAAGGTCGACCGGTCGGCCGCGTACGCCGCGCGCTACGTGGCCAAGAACATCGTGGCCGCCGAGCTCGCCGAGCGGTGCGAGGTGAACGTCGCCTACGCGATCGGTGTGGCCCACCCGGTCTCGATCGCGGTGAGGACGTTCGCCACGGAGCGTATCCCGGTCCCGAAGATCGAGGCTCTCGTCAGCGAGCACTTCGACCTCCGCCCGGCGGCGATCCAGCGCGACCTCGACCTCAAGCGGCCGATCTACGCGAAGACGGCGGCGTACGGCCACTTCGGGCGCGACGACCACGACTTCACCTGGGAGCGCACCGACAAGGCGGGCGCGCTTCGCGCTGCGGCGGGGATCGGCTCGCCCGAAAGAGCACCGGCCTAGCCCGGCGCAGGAACGTCCGCGCGCGCTGCGAACCTGGCGGGATGAGCAAACAAGCCGCTCTTCTCGCGCTGACCCGCAACCGCGGAGAGCTCGACGCCGCCGTGCTCGCACGCCTTCTGGCCGTTTCAAAGTCGTGACGAAGTCTCGACCACCCTCGAGGGGCTCTGACCCCGCCGAGGGAGGTTGAGGGTTACGCGGGCCTGACGAAGAGGCCGGCGGCGGCCTTCTCGCCGATCGTCTCGTCGCGGCGGCCGAGCGTGATACGGAAGCTGCCGGCTGCCGGATCGGCGCTCTTCATCTGCAGCGCCCGCCCGGGCTCCAGGCCCTGGTCGTAGAACCAGTGGAGGAGGTCGCCGTCGTGCTCCGCGAGCCGGACGATCGTCGCCCTGGCGCCGTCCTCGAGCTCAGCGAGCGGCTTGAGCTCCTCGTTCTCCGCCTGCTCGACATCGGGATCGACGGGCCAGCCGTGCGGGCACCGCTCGGGATTCCCGAGCCGCTCGGCGACGCGCTCGATCATCTCGTCGCTGAAGGTGTCACCGAGCTCGTCCGCGTGCACATGCGCCTCGGCGGCCGTGTAGCCCATGAAGTCGGTGAGCAGGCGCTCGATGATCCGGTGCTTGCGCACGACGCGCTCCGCGCGCGCCCGCCCCTTCCTGGTCAGCAGCGCCTCCTTGTGCTCACCCCGTCGCACGAGCCCGTCACGCTCGAGGCGCTGCAGCATCTCGCCGGCCGAGGCGCGCGAGACGCCCAGCATCTCGGCGACCCGGGCCGCTAGTGTCGGCGTTCGCGATCCCTGCGGCGCGTATTCGCCGATCGGAAACGCGAGGAAGTAGATCGTCTCGAGGTACTCGTCGACGGAGTGTCTATGGGCCATACGGTTCCGGCTTGCGGACTCGCGCGGCCGCCACTATAGTCGCGCCCGGTCACTGTAAGGTGACCCTTACAAGCGACGAAAGGAAGCCCGGACTCTATGAGCTCAGCCCAGATCCTCGTCCTCGGTGCAATCGCAGGATTCACGATTTTCCTCGGCCTGCCGCTCGGCCGCGTGCAGACCGCCAACGCCCGCCTCCGCGCCGCACTGAGCTCGCTTGCCGCCGGCATCCTGATCTTCCTCCTGTGGGACGTCCTCGTGCACGGCGTCCATCCGGTCGAGGAGTCGCTCGAAGGGGCAGTCTCCGACGGCGGCTCCTGGGCTGAGTTCGCGGGTCTCTCGCTCCTCCTCGCCGCGGGCCTGATCTTCGGCCTGATGAGCCTCGTCTACTACGACCGCTGGATCAAGAACCGCCCGGCGCCGTCAATGGTCGGCCCCGGCGCAGCTGCCGTCATGGAGTTCGAGGCGAGATCGTGGTTCACCCGTCTCGGCCCCGGTCATCGGCTCGCGCTGCTGATCGCGACCGGGATCGGCCTGCACAACTTCGGCGAGGGGCTTGCGATCGGGCAGGCCGGCGCGGCGGGCGAGATCTCCCTCGCACTCGCACTCATCATCGGCTTCGGCCTCCACAACGCCACCGAGGGCTTTGGCATCGTCGGGCCGATCTCCGGTGACGGCGTGCGGCCGAGCTGGGCGTTCCTCGCGCTGCTGGGACTGATCGGCGGTGGGCCGACCTTCCTCGGCACCGTCGTCGGCCAGGCGTGGGTGAGCGAGGCGATGACCGTTGCGTTCATGGCGGTGGCGGCGGGCTCGATCCTCTACGTCGTACAGGTGCTCTTCAGCGTCAACCAGCGGTTCGGCTACCCAGTGCTCGTCGCCTGGATGCTCCTGCTCGGATTGGCGCTCGGTTTCGGCACGGACTTCGTGCTCGAGGCCGCCGAAGCCCTCGGGTAGTCCATCTACGCTGGCGGGGTGGCGCCCCGCTACGCATCGGTCTACCCACTCGTCTCGTCGCGGGCGGTCGCGCGCCCCTTCACCTACGAGGTCCCGCCGGAGGTCGGGAAGGGCGCTGTCGTCTCGGTTCGGTTCAACGGGGCGCGGCGGCGCGGCGTGGTCGTCGGGCTCGAGCAGGCGGCCCCGGTGGGCGTCCAGACGGCGCCGGTCGGCGACGTCGTCGACGCCCTTCCGGAGCCGCTCGTCGACCTCGCGCTCTGGCTCGCCGAGTACTACGGCACGACCCCCGCCCGGGCGCTGGAGCTGATCGCCCCGCTTCGGCGGAAGCCGCGCGGCGAGCGCGAATCGCCCGCCGCCCGCGACGCGCTCGCAGGCGAGGCCGAACCGGCGGCGCTCTCGAGCTCCCAGGGCGTGGCACTCGCTCGCATCACATCGGCGCTCGACCGAGGAGGCGGCAACTTCCTACTCTA
>DASZCE010000183.1:0-1824 GCA_035943455.1 Gaiellaceae bacterium
TGATCATGCCGCGGGAGAGGTCGCATGGCCGCCCCGGCTTGCAGCTGGAGGCGCCGACGACCTTCATCAGCGCTGATTCCTGCAACACCGGGCTGCCGAGCGCGAGCATGCGCTCGAGAGCGCGCCTGAAGTCCTGCGCTCGCACGAGCGAGCCGTCGGAATAGCGGATGCCTGCGCGGACCCTAAACGTGTACGACCTCCCGCCGTCGGTCGGAAGCGGCAAGACCTCGGCGAGGTCAGGCACGAGCTGCGTGCCGTCGCTCCCGCCGACGCGACGGAACGCTGTCAACCCGTCGTAGGCGACTCTGAGCAGACTGAGTGAGTCCGTGCCCTGGGCAAGCGCTGGGTCGATCGAGTCGAATGGGTCGCCGATGACGACGAGCCGTCCGCCGCGGTGGCCCGTCCCGGACGCCTGGACCGCAACCCAGACACCGCCGGGCACGACGGCGAGTCCCTTCGGACGATTGCCGACACGGACCGCGGCGCTCTCCCTCCGCGTGCCCGGGTCGATCCTGAGGACTCGCTGGCCGAACTCGTCGCTCACCCATAGGCCACCCTCCTCGAAGGCGAGCGCAGACGGACTCCCGCCGATGGGGATCGCAGCGCGGACCGCCAGCGTCCTGGCGTCGATCTCGGAGACGGTGCCGTCGAGCTCGTTGGCAACCCACACGGCTCCGCCGCCGTAGACGATGCCGGCCGGGCCGTTTCCGACGGTCGCCTTGCCCGCCGCGCGATTGGTCGTGGGGTCGACCCGCACGACCGCCCTCGTCGCCTCGTCGGTCACCCAGACCGAGCCGGCGCCGACCGCGATCCCGCGGCCGACGGCGCCCGTGCGAATGGTGACGACGTCGCCCGTGTCCGGGTCGACCCGGGACAGGGTCTGATCGTGCGAGTTGGTCACCCATACCGACCCGTAGCCGAACGCGACGGCTGTTGGGCCGTTGCCGACGCCGATCTCTCTCACCACCGTGTTCGACTCCGGATTGATCCACGCCACGCTGCCGTCATCGTGGTTGGCGACCCACAGTGCGGCGCCGCCGAACGCGATCCCGCTCGGGCTGTTGCCGACGGGGATCGTCTGGCGGACGCTCCGCGTCTCGGGATCGATCCGCGAGACCGTGTTCGCATACGCGTTCGTGACCCAGACCGCGCCGTCGCCGAAGGCGACGCTCGTCGGCGCGGCATCGACGGCGATCTGATCGCTCACCCGGTTGCCGTCCGCGTCGATCAGGCCGACGGCGTTGGCCGCCACGATGGTTTCGGGCGAGGTGTCACCGCGCGTCGCGAGGACGACGGCGACGGCGGCCGTCACCAGCGCGAGCATTCCTGTGGCCGCGCCGATTGCCGTCCGGCGCCTCGAGCGACGCGGGGGCACGGTTCCGCGTCCGTGGTCGGCGACTGCTTCGGGCGCGGCCTCCGGTGCGGCCGCCCTCGGCTCCGGAGAAGGCGCGCGGAGAAGCTCGCGATAGATCGTTTCGGTTTCCGGCGAGGGGTAGGCGCCGAGCTCGTCGGCGAGCAGACGGCGACAGCGCTCGTAGACCCGGAGTGCCTCCGCCTTGTCCCCTGCGGCCGCGTGCGCCTGCATCAGCCGGCGATAGCCACCCTCCCGGTAGGGCTCGAGCCTCGTGAGCTCCTGCGCATGCCGGACCGCCTCGCGGGGATCACCGGCCTCCAGAGATGCGTCGGCAAGGCACTCCAGCGCCCGGACGAGCAGCTCACCGAGCTCCCGACGCTTCTCCTCGACCCAGGCTCCATCCTCGCCGGGCAAGAAGCTGCGGCGTGAGAGCGCAGCCGCGCTCCCGGCAGTCTCACGGGCTGCACCGA
>DASZCE010000184.1:0-5767 GCA_035943455.1 Gaiellaceae bacterium
GCCGCGGAACGTCGTCGCGTGCGGATCTGACTGGTAGACGTACCGCCCTTTTCTCAGGCGGAGCGTGAACGTCTTCCTTCCCGTCGACTGAACGCCTGTTCGGATATCCACGCCGGGACCCATGAGATGGAACTGCAGATACCTCGACTGATCGTTGACGACAAGCTTGTAGGTCCCGGCCGGCAGCGTCTTGAAGCGCTTGCCGTTGTAGGTGAGCCTGAAGATGAGAGCGATTCCGGGTCCCTCTTGGCCCCGTACTCGTAGGTCCTTGAGTGTGGCCACAAGACCTGCTGGCGCAGCGCCAGCCGGCCCTGCGACAAGCAGTAGGCCGGCGGCGACGATCGCGACAATCGACGATTTCATCTCCACGACGAGTCTGACGCACCAGTGACATCAACGGAACGCGAAATCGCGACGGCGATGGCGATCGGCTGACGAGCAGGCTGGCCGCCGCGCCGGCTCTCGGCGCGACTGAGGTCAGCCCGGCGTACAAGTGACTACACCTGCGGTGCGGCGGCAGCTGCTTCTGCCGGCGCCGGCGCGCGCCAGACCCGCGCGACGAGCCCGATCGCGACCACCACGATCGCCGCGCCGACGACGAGCAGGCCAACGTCGTCCGAGGTCGGCTTGATCGCCATGTCGGCGATGATCAGGAAGAGCAGCATGTTGTCGAAGTAGTTGAGGGCCGCGATCCGCCGCCCTCGCCAGGCCACCTCGGGGTCGTTTGGGCCGCCCCGCTCGACGGCAGCGTGGATTCGCTTCGCTTGCGGTTCGATGCCCGCGATGCCCACCAGGAACGTGATCGCCCAGGCGGCGAGGCCGAGCACGATCCAGAGATCGCCGAAGCCCCAGGGACTCTCGATCGTGAGCAGGATCCCGAGCACGAGGACCGCCAGGGCCGACGGGATGAAGAGTCGCCTTGCCAGCCACTCGGAATGCGCGCCGATCCGCTCAGCGAGAACCGTATCGCCGGCCTGCTTGGCACGAAAGAACAAGACGTCCCAGAGAACCGCGGCCCCGACCCAGACCGCAACGGCCGAGATGTGCAGGAAGAGCAGAGCCTCGTAGTACGTCATTCGGTCCCCTCCGCAGTCGACTACGGCGTAAGCGTACGACCCCTCGACGAACTGGGCAAGACCGGTCCGCGGCCCGAATGGGGGATCACGGCCAGGTGACGCCGGGACGACATGGAGCCGTACTCCCTGCGGTTCAGAAAGGCGGCATTCATGTCTGCGGATGATTTGAGGCGCAGGCTGCGGAACTCGTTCGAGTCCGGCCTGCTCCAACGGATCGCGACGGCGCGCTAACCGGCACGCCGACGGATCGGATCCAGCACGGCGTGGTACACCATCGAGGTGCGCCGCGCCGTGCTCCTGCTCGGCCTTGCCTTCCTCGTGCCCGGAGCCGGCCAGGCTGCCGAGCCAGGTCCGCCACGGCCGATTCGGCTCGTCGCCGTCGGCGATTTCGGCGTCGGCGGTGAAACACAGCGGCGTCTCGGCGCTGCGATTCGACGCTTCGAGGCGCGCAACCCGTCGGACTATCTCCTCGCGCTCGGGGACAACGACTACACCGAGAGTCCGGAGACGTTCCGCGCAAACTGGTCCGAGAGCTTCGGCTGGACCAAAGCGGCCGGGGTCAAGGTCGCCGGCGTGCTCGGCAACCACGACGTCCGCGTCGACGGCGGCCGCTACGAGTTCGCTGCGCTCGGGATGCCGGGTCGCTACTACCGGCGAGGCTTGCGGACGCTCGAGCTGTACCTGCTCGACTCGAACGACGTGGACGCCGGCCAAACCGAGTGGCTACGGCGCACACTGGCGCGGTCCCGCGCACGTTGGCGAATCGCGGTCCTCCACCACCCGCCGTTCACCTGCGGCGCCTATGTCTCCCATCCCAAGGTCGTCGCGAAGTGGGTGCCGTTGTTCGAGCGCCACAGGGTGCAGCTCGTGCTCTCCGGCCATGATCACAACTACCAGCGCTTCGCGCCGCGGCGCGGCGTCCGCTATGTCGTGCACGGGGGCGGAAACCCCAATCAGTATCCGTTGGAGCCGTGCCCGGCGGGCTACCCGCGCCGGGTCAGAGCTCGGCGTGAGCACGGGTTTCTGCACTTCGTGATCAGGAGGAACCGGATCGATGGTTACGCCGTGACAGCGTCCGGGCGGCGGTCGGATCACTTCGTAGTCGGTGGCTAGGATGGAGGCCGATGGCTGACCTCGGGACGATGCGGGTGAAGAGCGGCCTCGCCGAGATGCTCAAGGGTGGGGTGATCATGGACGTCACCACCGCCGAGCAGGCGCGGATCGCCGAAGAGGCCGGGGCCGTGGCGGTGATGGCGCTCGAGCGCGTTCCTGCCGACATCCGCGCGCAGGGCGGCGTCGCTCGCATGGCCGACCCGGACAAGATCGCCGAGATCCAGGAAGCGGTGACGATCCCGGTGATGGCGAAGGCGCGGATCGGACACTTCGTCGAGGCGCAGATCCTCGAGGCGCTCGAGATCGACTACATCGACGAGAGCGAGGTGCTGACGCCGGCAGACGAGACGCACCACATCGACAAGTGGAGCTTCACCGTCCCGTTCGTCTGCGGCTGCCGAAACCTCGGCGAGGCGCTGCGCCGGATCGCCGAGGGCGCAGCGATGATCCGCACGAAAGGGGAGGCCGGAACGGGCGACATCGTCAACGCTGTCCGTCACATGCGCTCGGTCTTCGGCGCGATCCGCCGCCTCGGCGCAGCCGATCCCGACGAGCTCTTTGCGGAAGCGAAGGAGCTTCAGGCCCCGGTCGAGCTCGTGAAATGGGTTGCCGAGCACGGCCGGCTGCCGGTCGTCACGTTCACCGCCGGCGGCATCGCGACACCCGCCGACGCAGCTCTCTGCATGCAGCTCGGCGCCGACGGCGTCTTCGTCGGCTCCGGGATCTTCAAGTCGGCCGATCCTCCGGCAGTCGCCAAGGCGATCGTCGAGGCCACGACGCATTACAACGACGCCAAGATCCTCGCGCAGGTATCGCGAGGCCTCGGCGACGCGATGTCG
Organism: Gaiellaceae bacterium; assembly: GCA_035943455.1. GTDB lineage: Bacteria > Actinomycetota > Thermoleophilia > Gaiellales > Gaiellaceae > JACDAN01. The sequence goes on from DASZCE010000184.1 coordinate 3,029, forward strand.
GGTCTCTCCACGGCATCGCTCGCGCCCGAAGAGCTGCTCGAGACTCGCGGCTGGTAGCCGCCCGGGATGCTGAGAGTCGGAATCCTGGCTGTGCAGGGCGACTTCCGCGAGCACGCGGCGATGCTTCGCCGGCTCGGCGCTGACCCTGTCGAGGTGCGGAAGCCCGAGCACCTCGAAGGTCTGGACGGCCTTGTCATCCCCGGCGGCGAGTCGACGGCGATCATGCGGTTGATCCGGATCTACGGGCTCGAGGATGCCTTGCGCCGGTTCCGGCCGCCGGTCTTTGGCACCTGTGCGGGGATGATCGTGCTCGACCGCGAGCACCTCGGGCTCGTCGACATTCTGGTGCGCCGGAACGCCTACGGACGCCAGGTGGCCAGCTTCGAGGCAGATCTCGAGCTCGACGAGGACGGCGACGGGCTACGGGGGGTCTTCATTCGTGCACCGCGCGTCGCGGACGTCGGCCCCGATGTGGAGGTGCTCGCCGAGCTGGACGGGGAGCCCGTCCTGCTTCGCGACGGCCGCTTCCTGGTGGCGTCGTTCCATCCCGAGCTCACGGACGACACGCGCGTCCACCAGCTCTTCCTGGATCTGGTTCGAGAGGAGCGAAGTGTCGGGGCACAGTAAGTGGAGCTCCATTAAGCACAAGAAGGGCGCGGCGGATGCTCGCCGGGGCAAGCTCTTCTCCAAGCTCTCGCGTGCGTTGATCGTCGCCGCGCGCGAAGGCGGACCCGACCCGGCCGGAAACCTCGCCCTCCAGAACGCGATCGAGAAGGCGCGTTCGTACTCGATGCCGAAGGAGAACATCGAACGGGCGATCGCACGCGGCTCGGGGGCCGACACCGACGCACAGGCTTTCGAGACTGTCGTCTACGAGGGATACGGGCCGGCGGGCGTCGCCGTCATGGTCGAGGCGCTCACCGACAACCGCAACCGCACCGCCGCGGAGGTGCGGCACCTCTTCGCGAAGAGCGACGGCAACCTGGGCGAGGCCGGAGCCGTGGGATGGTTGTTCGAGCGGCGCGGCATCGTCCTGGTCGATGCAAGCGTCGACGAGGACGAGCTGATGCTTGCTGCAGCCGAGGGCGGGGCGGATGACGTCTCGCTCGACGGATCCAGCTACGAGGTGGTTGCGCCGCCGGAGAGCCTCACCTCAGTGCGCGAGGCGATCGAACAGGCGGGAATCCCGGTGCAGTCGGCTGAGCTGACAATGGTGCCGAAGACGACCGTCGAGCTGGAGGACGAAGCCGCGGCCAAGAAGGTGCTCCGCCTGATCGACGCGCTCGAGGAGAACGACGACGTCCAGGACGTCTACGCCAACTTCGATATTCCCGAGCGGGTCCTGGAAGCTAGCGTCTGACCCGCACGGCCCGGGACGTCGCTGAAAACCGGCCCTCGAGGATGGCCGTCACGCGGTAACTGCCCGGCTTGACCTTGAACCTGTAGCCGCCGACCGGGGTCGTCGTGCTCCGGGAGATGCGCCGCCATCCTCGTCCCGTTCGCCGCTCGAGCACGGCCCGGATACCCGCGACAGCATGCCGATGGAAGTCCACGACGAATCCGCTGACGAGGCGCTTGCGGCGCGCGCGGATCGACACGATCGACGGTGGCAGGTTGCCTTCGAGCCGCACGCGCGACATCGCGAGGAGCGCCTGGCCGCGATTCCAGCTCGAGGCGAGGATCGAGCCCTTCACGTAGTAGTCGTCGCTCTCGGGTCGGAGCAGCAGGAAGCGCACGAACGCGTGGAGCTTCGGCGACACCGGAAAGGCGATCACGAGCTCGCTCGGCGCCGACTTGCGCTGGACTTGGAGGACGAAGAAGCCAGGAATCGTTCCGACGACTCGGCGTCCGACGACATGCTCGACGGAGACCCCCGCCCGTTGGTCTTCAGCCCAGTCGCGTGACAGGTTCGCGAGCGCGATGCGCTCGGTCGCGAGCGGACGCTCGTCGTAGCCGACCTCCCAGTCGATCGTCGCCGTGTTCCTAGCGGCTGGGTTCTCCGGCTGCCAGTAGACGGGCCCAACCCAACTTCCAGAGGTGGCGCGGAGCGCGGCGCGGGAATACTCCTCCGGCGAACCGACGAGGAGGTATAGCCCGTTCGGTAATGCCGCCGCCGGCCGGTCGATACGCACCCGTTCGATCGCCTGCCCAGGCGCCAGCTGCGCAGCCGAGAGCGCTGCAACGACCCCGGCCGCGAGGGTGACGAGCGCGGCCCACCGCACGGCGACACACGCTAGCCGATGCGAATGACTCGTCTGTACCGCAACGATCCGACACGAAGCTCGGCCGTCCACCGCCCCGGTCGAAGCGTTCGCGGGAGAACGGCCCGGATCGTGTTCGCGCCGGCGGCCCACTGTTTGCGTGCCGCGACACGCGTACGGTCTCCGCGTCGGAGGGCGAGCCGAGCGACCGCCGGTTGGTTGATCCGGGCTCGTGCGACGAGCATTCGCCGACCGCCTCGGCGCTCGATCGAGAACCGCAGGCCCTCAACCTGGAGCGGATGGACGTGGGGTTGCGGTGCCGGTGGTGGCGGCGGCGCTGGTGGCGGCGGCGGTGCCGGTGGCGGCGGCGGCGCTGGTGGCGGCGCCGGAGGCGGGAGGGTAGGTGGAGGAGGCCCGGGCGGGGGCGGGGGCGCCGCGCCGGTCGTGAAGCTGCCGTTCATGGAGGACGCGTGCGGGTCGCAGACGTACGCGTACGTACTCGTGGCCTGCAGGACGACGTCGTACCAGTCCACGGTCC
>DASZCE010000185.1:0-4900 GCA_035943455.1 Gaiellaceae bacterium
CTAAAGTGGGGAGAAGTGGGAGGTCAGTGATGGCCCGATCATGCTTCTCGGCGAATACGAACACACCATCGACGACAAGAACCGGCTCACGCTCCCCGCGCGCTTCCGGGAGGAGTTGGCTTCAGGTGTCGTCGTTTCGAGGGGCATGGACGGATGCCTCTACGTGTGGCCCGCCGGGGAGTGGCACGATCGCTTCCAGGCGCGGGTCGTCGGCCTCGACCCACTCGATACCGACAGCCGCCGGCTCCAGCGCCACTTCTTTTCCGGCGCGGCCGAGGCCGAGTTGGACAAGCAAGGGAGGATCATGATTCCCGCGGCCCTCCTCCGGTACGCCGGCCTCTCGCGCGACGTCGTCGTCGCCGGCGTGTCCGACCACCTCGAGATCTGGGATCGAGAGGCCTGGCGGCGGGAACTCGACCAGGTGGAAGGGAGTGCGGAACATGTTGCCGAGCGTCTTGCAGCCAAACGCGACTGATCACGTCCCGGTTCTCGCCGATGAAGTGCGGCGCCTCGTCGACGTGCACCCGGGCGACACCGTGATCGACGCAACCTTCGGCGCCGGCGGGCATGCCGCGCAGATCACAGCCGACCTGAAGGGAGAAGGCAAGTACATCGCCGTCGACCGCGATCCGAGCGTCCGCCCCTATTTCGAGTCGTTTCAACAGCGAGCGGGCGTTCCGAGTCGCTTCCTTCGCGGGGACTACGCGGACGTCTTGGCGCGCCTCGCGGACAATGGCCTCCGCGCCGACGCGATCCTCTTCGACCTCGGCGTCTCCAGCATGCAGCTCGACCGGCCGGAGCGAGGGTTCTCCTATGCCTCCGATGCGCCGCTCGACATGCGGATGGATCCGTCGGCCGAGCACTCGGCCCGCGACCTCGTGAACCAGGCGAGCGAGCGAGAGCTCACCAACATCTTCCGCGGCTACGGCGAGGAGCGGTACGCCAAGCAGATCGCCAGGGCGATCGTCCGGCGCCGCCGCACCGACCCGTTCGAGCGGACGGGTGAGCTCGTCGACACGATCAAGGGTGCGATTCCGACTCCGGCACGTTTCGGCGACGGACACCCGGCACGCCGCGTCTTCCAGGCGCTCCGCATCGCCGTCAACGACGAGCTGGGCGCGTTGGAGGCGGCTCTGCCGGCGGCGCTCGAGGTCCTTCGCCCAGGGGGCCGCGTCGCGGTGATCAGCTTCCATTCGCTGGAGGACAGGATCGTCAAGCGGTTCTTCCGACGCGAGGAACGCGGCTGCACGTGTCCTCCCGAGTTCCCGGTCTGCGTGTGTGGACGGAATCCGTCCCTCCGGGTGCTGACGAAGAAGCCGATCCGGCCGACGGCCGACGAGATCGCAGCGAACCCACGCGCCGGCTCGGCCCGGCTGCGGGCGGCGCTCAAGACCTAATGGCCGTCGCAGTCGCACGAGCGCCCCGTCAACGGGCGCCGGCCAAGCGTCGCCCGCGGAAGGCGCGGAAGGCGGGCTCGACTCGCCGCATCGCCGGAGGGGCCGTCTGGATCGTGTTGATGGGCGTGCTGCTGGCGGGCGTCGTGGCGCTGAACGTGGCCGTGCTACGCCTCAACCTCCGTCTCGACACGGTCACGCAGGAGCGCGCGCAGCTGCGGGCGGAGAACGCCGACCTCGCCTCGCAGCTTGCGGTCCGCGCGTCCTCGCCACGGACGCGCAGCCTTGCACGCCGGACACTGGGCGTCGTCGAGGCGGAGGGAACGTATCTGCAGCTAAGCGGGCGGTGATCTGACGATGCGCCTTGCCAATCGGCGCATCCGCCTGCTCCTCGTCCTTTTCGTCGTCGCCTTCCTCGGCACGTTCGGCCGTGCCGTGTGGCTTCAGGCGGTGCGTGCCCAGCCGCTCGACCGGCTGGCCAAGGGGCAGCACGATCTCACCATCGAGGTTCCGGCGGCGCGGGGGTCGATCCTCGACCGCAACGGGGTCGAGCTCGCGATCGGGCGGCAGGCGATGACGGTGTACGCGAATCCGAGGCATGTTCCCGACGCACGCGCGACCGCCATCGCCGTTGGCCGCGCGCTCCGGATCGACTCCAACCGCCTCTACGGGAAGCTCGCCGATCAGTCCCGCGGGTTCGTCTACCTCGCCCGCAAGGCGAATCCGAAACGAGTCGAGGCGCTGAAAGCGCTGAATCTGACCGGCCTCGGCTTCTTTCCGGAGGAGCGTCGGGTGTATCCGCAGGGCTCGATCGCCGCGCACGTCCTTGGCTTCGCCGGGCTCGACAACCGCGGACTCGCCGGCGTCGAGCTGGCGGACGATCGGACGCTTGGCGGGCAAAACGGACGCCAGACGATCGTTCGCGACCCCTTCGGCCGGACGATCAACGTCGTCACCGCCGTGCCGGCGGAAGAGGGCCGCAACGTACGGCTCACGCTGGACAACACGCTCCAGGCCAACGCCCAGTCGGTGCTGCTTCGGACCGTCCGGCGATGGGGCGCGAGGGCTGCGTCGGCCGTCGTCCTCGACCCGAGGAGCGGTGAGGTGCTGGCGATGGCGACGGAGCCGGGCTTCGATGCGAACCGGTTCCCCGAAACCGACCGAGAGATCCAGCGAAACCGCGCTGTCACCGATACCTACGAGCCTGGCTCGACACTGAAGGTCGTGACGGTCGCGGCCGCGCTGTCAGAAGGGCTCGTCACGCCGTCCAGCGCGTTCACGCTCCCTGCCAGCATCCACGTCGCCGACCGCGTGATCCACGAGGCGCACCGCGACGAGACCGAACGAATGACCGTCGCCGAGATCCTCTCGCGCTCGTCCAACGTGGGCACGATTACGCTGGCGGAGCTGCTCGGACGCAGTCGGCTCCAGACGTGGATCGAGCGCTTCGGCTTCGGCAAGAAGACCGGAATCGACTTCCCTGGCGAGAGCCCCGGGATCCTTCCGTCCTACTGGTCGGGCTCGACGATCGGGACGCTGCCGATCGGTCACGGGATCGCGGTCACGCCGGTGCAGATGGCGGCGGCGTACGGCGCTGTAGCGAACGGCGGCGTATGGCACCTCCCCAGGCTCTCGGCCGATCGCCATCCCGTCAGGCGCCGCGTGATGTCACGCCGCGTCGCCAACCAGCTGATGTCGATGCTGCGCGACGTCGTCATCGAGGGCACCGGGACGGAGGCGGAGGTCGACGGCTACCAGGTGGCCGGGAAGACCGGAACCGCTGCCAAGCCCGATCCGCACGGCGGCTACTCGAAGCGCCGCTACGTCGCATCGTTCGTCGGCGTCGTGCCGGCCAGCGCGCCGAGGCTCGTGGTCCTCGTCACCGTGGACGAGCCTCGTGGTGCGATCTGGGGCGGCGTCGTCGCCGCACCCGCCTTCCAGGAGATCGCTCGTTTCGCGCTCCAGTATCTCGGCATCCCGCCGGACGCGCCGACGAAGGCGTAGCGTCGTGTCCACGAAGCGGACCGGTGGAAGGGGTCTGGCGAAACCGGGAGGTCTCCCCAGCACGAACCGGGGCCTCCGCTAGCCTCCCCGCTGGGTCATGGAACTCGAGCGGCTGGTCACCGCGGTCGGGCCCCTGGAGGTCCGCGGAGGCGCTCCCACCGATGTCACCGACCTCGCGTACGACGCGCGGGCTGTGAGCCCAGGCGCGCTGTTCTTCTGCGTCCCTGGACAGCGGGCCGACGGGCATGAGTTCGCGGCCGAGGCCGTCGAGCGCGGGGCCGTCGCGCTTGTCGTCGAGCGACCGCTGGAGCACCGGGTCCCGCAGCTCGTCGTCAGCTCCGCGCGGGTAGCGATGGCCGCCGCGGCGGACGAGTTCTTCGAGCGGCCGACCGAGGAGCTGCTGGTCGCGGGCGTGACGGGAACGACGGGCAAGACGACGACGTCGTTTCTGCTCTGGTCGACCTTCGACGCCGCGGGAATGCGGCCCGGCCTGATCGGGACGATCGAATCCCGGATCGGCGGCGAGGTTCGGCCGGCGGTGCGCACGACGCCGGAAGCGATCGATCTCCAGCGCAGCTTCCGCGCGATGCTCGCGGCCGGTGACCGGAGCTGCGTGATGGAGGCGACCTCGCACGGGTCCGAGCTCGGGAGGCTCGAGCGCGTGCGCTTCAAGGCGCTTGCGTTCACGAATCTGTCCCAGGACCACCTCGATTTCCACGACTCGATGGAGAGCTACTTCGCGGCGAAACGTCGACTCTTCACCGAGCACGAGCCGGCCCCGGCGGCAGCCGTCAATGTCGGCAACGAGTGGGGTCGGAGGCTGGCGGAGGAGTTACACCGCCTCGATCGCGCGCAGGTCCTGACCTACGGAACCGTGCCGGAGGCCGAGCTGAACGCGCATCCAGCGCTTGACCACTCTCGGCTCGTGGGGAGCTTCAACGCCGAGAACGTGCTGGCCGCGGCAGCCGTCTCGCGGCTCCTCGGCGTGCCCGACGAGGCCGTGGTCGCGGGCGTTTCCGCGCTGGGCGGCGTGCCGGGTCGCTTCGAGGCCGTCGACGAAGGGCAGCCCTTCACCGTCGTGGTCGACTACGCCCACAAGCCGGGCGCGCTCGAGGCCGTCCTGCGCACCGCGCGGGAGCTGACGAAGGGCCGTCTGATCTGCGTCTTCGGGGCCGGCGGCGATCGCGATCGCGGCAAGCGGCCGATCATGGGCCGTGTCGCGACCGAGCTTGCCGATCTCACGATCGTCACCTCGGACAACCCGCGCAGCGAGGATCCGATTGCGATCATCGACGAGATCGTCTCGGGCGTTGTCGGGCCGGTCGAGGTCGAGCCCGACCGGCGGGCGGCGATTGCGCGAGCGGTTGGCGAGGCCGGAGCGGGCGACGTCGTCGTCATCGCCGGCAAGGGAGCGGAGCAAGGTCAAGAGTTCGCCGGGGTCAAGGTCCCGTTCGACGACCGCGAGGTCGCGCGCGAGGAGCTGCGGAGGCTGAGGGCGCCGG
>DASZCE010000186.1:0-2872 GCA_035943455.1 Gaiellaceae bacterium
TTTGCACTGTGCCCTCCGGCCCCGCACCGCCAGCGACGCCCCGGTGACGTGAGCAAGCTCACAGCGCCACCACCAGGGCCGCCGTGACGAGGGCGTTGATCGTCGCCACCGGCAGGAGCACCTTCCAGCCGAACGCCATGAGCTGGTCGTAGCGAAGGCGCGGAACCGTCGTCCGAAGCCAGATGAAGATGAAGAGCACAAGGAGGAGCTTGAGCACGAACCAGAGCGGGCCGAGTGCGGCGACCGGTCCAATCCAGCCGCCGAAGAAGAGCGTCACGCACAGCGCGGAAAGGACGATCATGTTGATGTACTCGGCCATCGAGAAGAGGCCGAAGCGCATGCCGCTGTACTCCGTCAGGTAGCCGGCGACAAGCTCCGTCTCGGCCTCAGGGAGGTCGAAGGGCGCGCGGTTCGTCTCGGCGACGCCGGCGACGAAGAAGACCAGCAGACCGACGAACTGCGGCGCCGCGAACCACCAGTCGGAACGCTGCTCGTCGACGATCTGCACGAGCGAAAGCGACCCGGCCATGAGCACGACGCCGAGAACGGAGAGCGCGAGCGACACCTCGTAGGAGACGAGCTGCGCGCAGGTGCGCATGGCCCCGAGCAGCGAGTACTTCGAGTCGGAGGCCCAGCCTCCGACGATGAAGCCGTAGATCCCGACCGAGCCGAGCGCGAACAGCAGGATGAGGCCGATCGAGACGTTCGCGACCTGTCCGCTGATGTAGTAGTCGGCCACGTGCCATCCCTCGCCGAACGGGATCACGGCGAAGGCGGCGAGGGCGGTGGTCGCCGAGAGTGCCGGCGCCGTGATGTAGAGCACCTCGATCGCGGACCCCGGGTAGAAGGCCTCCTTCCGGATCAGCTTCACGAGGTCGGCGATCGGCTGAAGGATCCCGCGCGGTCCCGCCCGGTTCGGCCCGTAGCGAAGCTGCATCCGGCCGATCAGCTTCCGCTCGATGAGCGTCATGTACGCGAACGTCAGGAGCAGCAGGTTGATGATCACGAACGCCTTGACGGCGTCGATCCACCACGGCTCGTTCACGGCGTGATCACCACACGCTGCTCGAGACCCTCGGCGTGGTCCCGCGCGATCCGAGCCGAGCCGGCGGAGAGATCCTCGACGAGGCGAGCCCTGAGCCTGGCCGACGTGCCGTTGGAGCGAACGGTCACCTCTTGTCCGTTGGCGATCCCGAGCCGTCCGGCGTCCTCCCGCGAGAGCTCGACCTCGGGATCGGGCCGCTGAAACTGGAGCTCCGGCACGCGCTCGACCGCGGGGCCCGAGAAGAGCGGCCGGTATGTCACGAGCCGCAGCTCCCCATCCTCACCCTGTCCGTCGGAGACACGACGAGTGCCTGGCACCCTGTCTCCGGCGAGGCGGCCGGGGGAGACAGGTTCGGGCAGCGGGGACTGCTCGCCGACCTCGCCGTAGGGCCTTCCGCCGTAGACGATCTCCGAGACCTCCTCGAAGACCTGCGACGGGTAGGGCGAGAGCTCGACACCGAAGCGCTGACCGAGCCGTGCGAGCACCGCGAGCTCGTCGGGAGCAGGCGGGATCGAGGCGCGGCGGAGCCGTTGCAGCCGCCCCTCGAGGTTCACGTAGGTCCCATCCCGCTCGAGGTAGCTCGTGCCGGGCAGGACGAGGTCGGCGAGCGGGAGCACGAGCCGGCGGAACATCGCGATCGCCAGCACGGTCTCGGCCTGTTCGGCCATCGCTCGGACGTTCGGGTCGGCGGCGGCCTCGTCGCCCGAGATGACGAGCAGCGAGATCGGCTCCGGATTCTCGGCCTCCTCGTCCCCTGCCGCGGCCCACGCGTCGGCGACGCCGCGGCCGTTGGCCGTCTCCGGCAGGTGGAAGCCGGCGCACCCCAGTGCAACGGCGAGCGACGCGACCTCGGCGCCGCCGTCTCCGCCGCCTGACCAGATCAGCACCCCCCGTTCGGCCGCTCGCAGTTGCTCCTCGTCAAGCTCGTACAGAATCGTCGCCCCGTTCCGCCGTGCGAGCCTCACCCAGAGGTCGACGATCGGCGCGCGCTCGGCGACCGGCTCGTCGCCGAGGATCGCGACCACGTCGGCATCGCCGATTGCGGAGAGCGGGGCCCGCACGGCGTCGAGGGAGTCGTCGATCTCCTCCGGCAGCAGGGCGGAGTGCGCGCCGAGCCCCTGGCGGATCAGCTTGCCGAGGGCATACGCCATCTCGATCGTCTCTGAGCCGGACAGTGCCGTCACGATGCGGCCGTCGGCCTGGCGGAAGAGTCGTTCGGCCTCGTCGATTGCAGCCTCCCAGCTCAGCTCCTCGTACCGCGGACGCCCGCGGCGAAGCGGATCGTGGACGCGGTCGTGCGCGTGGAGATGGCCGTAGGCGAACCGCCCCTTGTCGCACAGCCAGCCACGGTCGACCTCAGGGTGGTTCCGCGACAGGATCCGCTTGACTCGCCCCTCGCGCGTCGTCGCCGCGATGTTGCAGCCGACCGGGCACATGCCGCAGACGGTGGGGACGTTCTGGATCTCCCAGGGGCGGGCTTCGAACCTGTAGGTCGTCGAGGTAAGTGCGCCGACGGGGCAGAGCTCGATCACGTTGCCGCTGAACCGCCCCCGGTACGGCTCGTCCTGGAAGGTCGCGATCACCGAGAGCGCGCCGCGGTTCCGCGCGACCAGCTGGCCGTCCTCGGCGACCTCCTCGGAGAAGCGCGTGCAGCGGTAGCAGAGGATGCAGCGCTCTCGATCCAGGGCGATCAGCGGGCTCACGGGAATCGGCTTGTCGACCGTTCGCTTCGGGAAGCGCATGCGTGTCGATCCCGGGCCCCAGCGGAATGTGAGGTCCTGGAGCGGGCACTCGCCGCCCTTGTCGCAGTCGGGGCAGTCGAGCGGG
>DASZCE010000187.1:0-1565 GCA_035943455.1 Gaiellaceae bacterium
AGACACGGGCGAGCTTCTGACACCGGACGCGAAGGCGGTGATCGGTCAGGGGCTCTCCCGGTTCCTGAACGTCGTCGACGGGCTGATCGGACAGGGCCTGCGCGTGCTCGTCCTCGTGACGACGAACGAGGAGATCAAGACGCTGCATCCCGCGGTCTCACGCCCCGGCCGGTGTGCGGCGAACATCGACTTCACGCCGCTTTCGCGGGAGGAGGCGGCCGTTTGGCTCGCCGAACGGGGGTCGCAGGAGTCGGTCGACGGCGCGGCGACGATCGCCTCGCTGTACGCGGTCCTCGAGGGGCGCGAGGGTGCCGTCGAGACGCCGGCGGGCTTCGCCGGCTGACTGCGTCTACACCAGCGGTCCGGCTTCCGCCACGGCCTCGCCGGCCTCGTCCGCGAACTGCTCGAAGTTGTCGCGGAACATCCGGGCGAGCTCGCGTGCCTTGCGGTCGTAGGCGTCGGGATCGCTCCAGGTCATTCGGGGATCGAGCAAGCGGTCGTCCACGTCGGGGATCTCGACCGGAACCTCGAAACCGAAGATCGGATCTTCGCGGTATTCGACGCCGTCGAGCTCGCCGTCGAGCGCCTTGCGCAGCATCGTGCGGGTCGCCTGGATCGGCATCCGCTTGCCTTCGCCGAACGGTCCTCCCGTCCAGCCGGTGTTCACGAGCCAGACGTTCGCGTATGGATGCTCGTCCAGCTTCTGGCCGAGCATGTGCGCGTAGACCGACGGCGGCTGGGGAAGGAAGGGGGCGCCGAAGCAGGCCGAGAACGTCGGCTGGGGCTCGGTTACGCCGATCTCGGTTCCGGCGAGCTTCGCGGTGAAGCCGGAGAGGAAGTAGAACATCGCCTGCTCGCGCGAGAGACGTGCGATCGGCGGAAGAATCCCGAAGGCGTCGGCGGTCAGGAAGACGATCGACGCCGGGTGACCCGCACGCTTCTCGGGGAGAGCGTTGTCGATCTGCTCGAGCTTGTACGCCCCGCGCGTGTTCTCGGTCTTGGAGTCGTCGTCGAGGTCGAGCATGCCGCGCTCGTCGACGATCACGTTTTCGAGCACGGTGCCCCACGAACGAGTCGTCGCGTAGATCTGGGGCTCGGCCTCCTCGGAGAGCCGGATCACCTTCGCGTAGCAGCCCCCTTCGATGTTGAAGACTCCGTCGTCTGACCAGCCGTGCTCGTCGTCGCCGATAAGGTGGCGCTCCGGGTCGGCCGAGAGCGTCGTCTTGCCGGTCCCTGAGAGGCCGAAGAAGATCGCGACGCGCCCGTCGTCGTCGACATTCGCCGAGCAGTGCATCGGGAAGACGTCCTCTTGCGGCAGCCTGTCGTTCATCAGCGTGAAGATCGACTTCTTGATCTCGCCCGCGTAGTACGTCCCCCCGATCAGGATCTCGGCTCGGGTCGGATGCAGCACGACGAATGTGGAGCTCCGTGTCCGGTCCTCGACCGGCTCCGCCTCCACGCCCGGTGCGTGGAGTACGAGCGCCTCCGGATCGTGGTCGGCCAGCTCCTCTTCGCTCGGCTCGATGAAGAGCGTCTTCGCAAAGAGCGCGTGCCAGGGACTGTGC
>DASZCE010000188.1:0-1798 GCA_035943455.1 Gaiellaceae bacterium
CGCCGGCCAGTACCGGCAATCGTTTGATCTCCTCCTGCGATACGTACCCGACGGTGTGATCAGCACCACCGGTCGCTTAGTGCCTGGGAACAGCTCCTTCCTCCTGCGCGCTTTCGCTCCGGCCGCGGCCATCGTGTTGGCGTTCCTGCTGGTGTTCGGTCTGCTGGGAGGGTGGATGCTCGCCGGCCGGATGCTCGCCCCCCTGGCTCGCATCACAGACGCCACACGCCTGGCCGCGACCGGATCGCTCTCCCACCGGATCGAGTTGGAAGGCCGTCAGGACGAGTTCCGCGAGCTTGCCGACAGCTTCGACACCATGATTGCGCGACTCGAGGCACACGTCGGCGAACAGCAGCGATTCGCAGCCAACGCCTCCCACGAACTGCGCACACCGCTCGCGATCACACAGACACTGCTCGACGTCGCGCGCGAAGATCCCAGCGGGGATTCCGGCGACCTCGTCGACCGACTTCACGCCGTCAACGCCCGAGCGATCGACCTCACCGAGGCACTTCTGCTGCTCAGCCGCGCCGACCAACGGTCGTTCAGCCGCGAGCACGTCGACCTTTCCCTCGTGGCGGAAGAAGCTACTGAGACGCTCCTCCCTCTCGCGGAGAAACGCGGCGTCACCGTCGAGACCTCCGGCGAGGTGACTCCGACGATCGGGTCGCACGCACTCTTGCTGCAGCTGACGACGAACCTCGTGCACAACGCGATCGTCCACAACCTGCCCGACCGGGGAAGCGTCTGGGTGACGACGAGCGTTCGATCCAATCGCGCGGCGCTGACCGTCGAGAACACCGGCGAGGACCTCGCCTCAGAGGTCGTCGCGACGCTATCCGAGCCGTTTCACCGCGGCACGGAGCGCATACGCACCGACCACGCAGGCGTCGGCCTCGGCCTGGCGATCGTGAAGAGCATCACCCAGGCACACCACGGAACCCTCACCCTCGCGCGGCGGCCCGATGGCGGGCTGCGCGCCACGGTGGAACTATCGGCGGCGCCGTGCGCCAACACCGATACCGAGGCAGTTGCGCTGGATGGCCGACGTTCCCGCGACCAAGGAGAAACGTGACCGGATGACGGTTCAACGGATGGACAATGTAGGGATCGTCGTCGACGACCTACCAGCGACGATCGCGTTCTTTCGCGAGCTCGGCCTCGAGCTCGAAGGGCGAGCCATGGTGGAAGGAGAGTGGGCAGGGCGCGTCACTGGACTGGGCGACCAGCGCGTCGAGATCGCCATGATGCGTACGCCGGACGGCCACAGCCGGCTCGAGCTCTCGCACTTTCTCGCGCCGCCTGTGGTCGCCGATCACCGGAACGCCCCGGTGAACGCTCTCGGCTACCTGCGCGTCATGTTCGCCGTGGACAACATCGACGAAACGCTCGCCCGGCTTCGTAAGCACGGCGCCGAGCTCGTCAGCAGTGAAGTGGTCGACTACGAAGACACGTATCGGCTCTGCTACATCCGCGGACCGGAAGGCCTTCTCATCGGGCTAGCGCAAGAACCCGGCTGAGCGCTACAACCACCGCCGGCTCGACGCTCGGCTGCCAGGCGCCGGCTGTCTACGCGGCAGCCGCACCCCAGCCATGATCGACTTTCACTGACTGCGGCGCCTACGCCACGCGCTTCACGCGGCGTACTGCGGGCGCCCGGCCGGCCGGTAGACCTGGATCGTTACGCCCTTCGAGTCGGCTCGCGACTCGACCAGGTCAAGCGCAATGTCCGGGCCGGTGTCGGGGAACAGCCGTGTGCCCTGGCCGAGGACCACGGGGACGACGAGCAGGATGATCT
>DASZCE010000189.1:0-13443 GCA_035943455.1 Gaiellaceae bacterium
CGCGAGCGCGGTGACCGGCGGCGAAAGCCCGACGCTCGCGCTGCGCGGCTCGACCGAGGAGGCGCAGCTCCTGTGATCGAGGTCGTCGGGCCGGGCGAACCGGAGATCCTCAGCGAGGAGGCGCTCGCATTCGTCGAGCGCCTCCAGCGCGAGTTCGGCCCGCGACGCCGGGAGCTCCTCGAGGCCCGCGAGGAGCGGCACGCGAACCTCCGGCTCGAGCTGGTCGAACGGCCCGGCGACTGGCGCGTCGCCGACGTGCCGGCCGACCTGCGCGACCGCACGGTCGAGATCACGGGCCCGGTCGACCGCAAGATGGTGATCAACGCCCTCAACTGCGGCGCCCGGATGTTCATGGCCGACTTCGAGGACGCGAACTCGCCGACCTGGCGGAACAACGTCGACGGTCAGGTCAACCTGGTCGACGCCGTGCGCCGCTCGATCGAGCTCGAGGCGAGCGACAAGCGTTATGAGCTCGGTGAGGACGTTGCCGTTCTCATCGTCCGGCCCCGCGGCTGGCACCTGCCCGAAAAGCACGTCCTCGTCGACGGCGAGCCGGTTTCGGGAAGCCTCTTCGACTTCGGGCTCTACCTCTTCCACAACGCGGCGGAGCTGCTCGCACGGGGGTCGGGGCCGTACTTCTATCTCCCCAAGCTCGAGAACCACCGCGAGGCTCGGCTCTGGAACGAGGTCTTCGACTTCGCCGAGGCGGCGCTCGACCTGCCGCGCGGGAGCATCAAGGCCACCGTCCTGATCGAGACCGTGCTGGCGGCGTTCGAGATGGACGAGATCCTCTACGAGCTTCGGGAGCACGTTGTCGCCCTCAACGCGGGCCGTTGGGACTATCTCTTCAGTCTGATCAAGAAGTTCCGCTCGCGACCGGACTTCGTGCTGCCGGACCGCGCCCAGCTGACGATGACGACGCCGTTCATGCGCGCCTACACCGAGCTGCTCGTGAAGACGTGTCACAGGCGTGGCGCGCACGCCATGGGCGGGATGGCGGCGTTCATTCCGAGCCGCCGCGACCCCGAGGTGAACGAGCGGGCGCTCGCGAAGGTGAGGGAGGACAAGGTGCGCGAGGCCGGCGACGGCTTCGACGGCACCTGGGTCGCGCATCCGGATCTCGTCCCCATCGCGACCGAGGTGTTCGACGGCGTCCTCGGCGACGCCGAGAACCAGCTCACCCGGCAACGCGGCGACGTGGACGTCGGCGCCGCCGAGCTCCTCGATCTCCGGGTCGAGGGCGGCGAAGTCACCGCCGACGGCCTGCGGACGAACGTCAGCGTGGGGATCAGGTATCTCGAGTCCTGGCTCCGCGGCGTCGGCGCCGCCGCGATTGACAATCTGATGGAGGACGCGGCGACGGCCGAGATCTCGCGCTCCCAGATCTGGCAGTGGGTCCACCACGGAAAGCTGACGCCGGAGCGCGTCCGGGAGGTGGCCGACGCGGAGCGGTTCGAGGGTGGGCGCTTCGCTGACGCACGTGAGCTGTTCGAGCGCGTCGCGCTCGCGGATGAGTTCGTCGAGTTCTTGACGCTTCCCGCCTACGACTACATCGATTGAGAGACGATGAGCACGCTGAACGCCCTGGGCGGGGATCCAGCGGGACTGGACGCCTGAGGACGGCACCCACCCGGCTGCAGGGGTCGCTGGCGATCGATTAGACGCTCGCCCGTCACGGCTCGGAGCGCCTCTGGGGCTGCTCCAGACCGCGCCGGGCACCTCGACGACGACCAGATCGCCGGGTTTCAGGAGGGGCTCGGAGACCTGGGCTACACGTTCCAGTTCATCACGCTTGCGGGTTCGCTGAACGCGGCGATGTTGGAGCCCGCGCGCGGCTACGTCGCAGAGGGGATGCCGGCCTATGTGATTGTCCAGCAGCGGGAGTTCGAGCTCGAAGGCGAGGGGTACACGGCGACGGGCACCAGCGCGAGGTCGGCGCCGGGTACTTCGACGCGATCGCGCAGCTGATCTCGGGTAGGGACTCGTCGGCGCTGGCGCTCACGGGATCGACCGAGGAGGCGCAGTTCGAAGCGGCGCGAGCTCGTCCCTGACGACGGCCAGCGCGGCAGCGAGTTGTTCACGGTTGGCCGGGTCATTGAGCCAGCGGCTCGTTCCCGACGGGTGCGGCAGGGGGATCGCGACGGCGCCGTCGAGGTCGAAACGGCGGCCGATGCACGCGCCGAGATTCGAGAGACCGAGTAGGCGTCTGGCGGAGAGGCCCCCGACTACGAGGACGAGCTCGGGACGGATCAGGCGGAGCTCCCATTCGCGCCAGAATGCGCAGAGCTCCTGCTCGCGAGGCGTGGGGGTGCGGTCGCCGTTGCCGGACGGTGATTTCCCCGGGTAGCAGCGGGTGACCGAGGCGCAGTAGAACGTGGCGTAGAACTCCTCCTCTTCCAGCTCGAGCCAGCGGCGGAGCGTCCGGCCGGCTCGGCCACGCCAGGGCAGCCGTTGCTCCCCCTCGAGGGCGCCGGGCGCCTGGCCGTGCATGTAGGCGCGCTGGCCGGTGTAGGGCTGGACGACCGGAAGCGACTGGAGTGGGTAGCCGGCCTCGAGACACGCCCGGCAGACGCGGTTGTCGCGCTGGAGGGAGACGAGCGAGCGGTAGGAGGAGCGGCGTCTGGTCACGCGCGGACGACGACGAACCAGCGCCCCTCGTGGAGCACCTCGCCGCCGCCGAGCTCGTCGGCGAGACCGTCGCCGGTGAAGTAGCGCTTGTAGACGGTCCAGCGCGAGCCGTCGCTGAGGAGCCGATCCTGCCACTCCTCGGCCTCGACGTCGTCGCGGAGCGCCGAGTCAACGACGATGAGCTCCGGGGCGACTCGCCGCGCCTCCGCGAGGAAGCTTTCGCGCGCATCAACTTCGAGGTGGCCGTAGAAGTGCTTCGTCACGACGCGCTCGAAGGCGTCGTCGGCGAAGGGAAGATCGAGCGCGTCTGCGCACAGGAAGCGCGCGTGCGGCAACCGTTCGCGAGCGATCGCGAGCATTCGCTCGCTCTGATCGAGCCCGACGATTTCGCCCGGCAACCAGCGTGTGGCGTAGCCGGTTCCGCAGGCGACGTCGAGCGTCTTGGCCGGCGGAAGCGCGGCGAGCGTCTCGCGCAGCCTGCGGAGCTCCTCGCTCCAGCCGGGGCGGTCGTAGGCGGCAAAGAATCCGGTGCCCTCGTACCAGTCGTCGTATTCGGGGGCGCGGCGGTCGTAGTACGCCTTCACGGCTCCTAGAGTAGGGCCGTGCTCCCGCTCGAGTCGGTGCCCAACTTCTCAGAGGGGCGGGACCGCGAGACGATAGAAGCGATCGGCGAAGCGCTGTCCGGAAGCGCTCGTCTTCTCGACGTCCACTCGGACGCCGACCACAACCGATCCGTCTTCACGCTGGTCGGTGAGAACGGGTCCTTGGTGGACGCGCTGCTCGCAGGGATCGCCGTGGCACGCGAGCGGATCGACCTCCGCCGCCACGAGGGTGCGCATCCGCGGATCGGTGTCGCCGACGTCGTCCCGCTCGTGCCGCTGCATCCGGACGACATGGAGCGGGCGCGGGCCGCGGCGCTCGAGCTCGGGCGGCGAATCGGCGAGAAGCTCGGTTTGCCGGTGTTCCTCTACGGCGAGCTCGCGCCGGGGCGAGGGCCGGCCTTCTTTCGCCAAGGTGGGATCGAGGAGCTCAAGCGGCGGCTGGCGTCCGGTGAGCTGAGCGCCGACTTTGGCCCTGCGGAGCTCCATCCAACGGCGGGCGCCGTCATCGTCGGCGCGCGCCGACCGCTGATCGCGTTCAACGTCGACCTCTCCGGCGCGACCGTCGAAGACGCACGTGCGATCGCGTCGGTCGTCCGCGAGCGCGACGGCGGCTTCCCGGGAGTTCGCGCCCTCGGGTTGGACCTTCCGGGCGCCGGTCGTGTCCAGGTGAGCATGAACGTCGAGGACTGGGAGGCGGCCGCGCTGCATGAGATCGTCGCCCGCATCGAGGCGGAGGCGGCTGCGCGCGGCGCTGAGGTTGCGGGGTCCGAGCTCGTCGGTCTGATGCCGGCGGGGGCCGCGGCCGCCGCGGCGGGAGCGCTGCTCCGGATCGACGGTTTCGACGCTACGCGGCTGCTCGAACTACGGCTGCTCGACGCGTAGCGACCGCCAGGCCCACGAGCGCAACGAGGGTTTCCGACCGCCGCAGCGGCGAACACCATTCTCGCTTCCGTGACGGCGAAGAGCGGCGCGAATCGCGACGTATGTGCGCCAGAAGTCTGGCCGGCGCAAGAGCGCGACAGCTCGCTCAGGATCCGGTGGGACGACCACGGCGGGAGTCTGCCTTTGGTCGCGGCAACTAGACTGGCCGCCGATGGCGCGAACGAGCGCGATCGCGCTGACGGGGAGCGACCTCGCGGTCGACCACGTCTGGGCGGTCGCCGTCGAGGCGGTGCCGGCGTCGCTTTCGGACGAGGCGAGAGAGCGGATGCGTGCCGCGCGCAGGGTGGTCGAGGCGGCGGCGGCCGATCCCGCTCGCACCTACGGCGTAAATACCGGCTTCGGCCGGCTCGTGACGAAGACGATCCCGAGGGAGCTGGCTGACGAGCTTCAGGTGCGGCTCCTACGGAGTCATGCCTGTGGCGTCGGCGAGCCCTATCCGGAGGAGATCGTCCGGGCCGCACTCTTGCTGCGTGCGAACGCGCTCGCCACTGGCTCCTCCGGAACGCGTGTCGAGGTCGCAGAGCTCCTCCTCGAATGCCTGAACGGTGGCATCTTGCCGCGGGTTCCCAGCCGGGGATCCGTTGGGGCGAGCGGCGACCTCGCGCCGCTCGCCCATCTCGCGCTCCCGCTCATCGGCGAGGGCGAGGCGTGGGTCGACGGCGAGCTCGTCGACGGGGCCGAGGCGCTGCGACGTGTTGGCCTCCGACCGCTGCGGCTGCATGCGAAAGAAGGCCTCGCGCTGATCAACGGAACCCAGTTCATGGCCGCCTTCGGCGCGCTCGGCGTCGTGCGCGCGCGGCGCCTCGCCGGCGCGGCGGACGTCGCCTGTGCTTTGACGCTCGAGGCTCTGGAAGGCTCCCGCAAGAGCTTCCTGCCCGAGGTCCACGCGCTCAGGCCGCTCCGCGGCCAGGGTGAGTCGGCGGCCAACGTGCTCCAGCTGCTCGACGGCTCGGGCGTGATGGAATCGCACCGCTGGTGCGATCGCGTACAGGACGCCTACTCGTTGCGCTGCGCGCCACAGGTGCACGGTGCATGCCGAGACCTGCTTCGGTACGTCGAGGAGACGGTCGCGGTCGAGCTCAACGCCGGCACCGACAACCCGCTCGTGCTCATCGACTCCGGCGAGATCGTCTCGAACGGAAACTTCCATGGGCAGCCCCTGGCCTTCGCGCTCGACGCGCTCGCGATGGCCGTCTCCGAGCTGGCCGACATCTCCGAGCGGCGCACCGAGCGTCTCGTCAACCCGAGCCTCTCCGAGGGACTGCCGGCGTTCCTCGCCCCCGACGGCGGCCTCAACTCCGGCTTCATGATCTCGCAGTACGTGGCCGCGTCCCTCGTCAGCGAGAACAAGACGCTCAGTCATCCGGCGAGCGTGGATTCGATTCCGACAAGTGCCGGTCAGGAAGATCACGTCTCCATGGGGAACGCGGCCGGCTTGAAGGCGTGGCAGGTGCTCACGAACTCCGAGCAGGCGCTTGCAATCGAGTTGCTCGCGGGCGCTCAAGCAGTCGAGTTCCTCGCACCGCTCGCGCTCGGGCGCGGCTCGGAAGCCGCCCGCCAGTTCCTCCGGACGCTGTCGCCGAGGGTGACCGAGGACCGTCCGCTCTCGAGCGACATCGAGGCGGTCGCCGCGGCGATCCGCGACGGCTCGCTCGCGGCTGCCATTGCGGACGAGGTGGGAGAGCTGCGGTGACGACGGTCGGTTCGCTGGCCGCGGTGGTCGAGTCGCTCTGCGGCGACCTGCGCCATATCCGCGCCCCGCGCGGGCTCGAGCTCAACGCGCGCTCGTGGGCGACCGAGGCGCCGTTGCGCATGCTGCTGAACAACCTCGACGTCGAGGTCGCAGAGCGCCCCGAAGAGCTGGTTGTCTACGGCGGTTCCGGGAAGGCGGCGCGCGACCACGACGCGCTCCGGGCGCTCGTGGCCACGCTGTTGCGGCTCGGCGACGAGGAGACGCTCCTCGTTCAGAGCGGCAAGCCCGTCGGCGTCTTTCGCACACATGCAGTCGCTCCCCGCGTGCTGATCGCCAACTCACTGCTCGTCCCCCGCTGGGCCACGTGGCCGGAGTTCCGCCGCTTGGAGGCGCTCGGCCTGACGATGTTCGGCCAGATGACCGCCGGAAGCTGGATCTACATCGGCACGCAGGGAATTCTCCAGGGCACGTATCAGACGTTCGCGGCAGCGGGCGAGAAACACTTCGGCTCAGCGGACCTCGCCGGACGCACGATCTTGACCGCAGGCTTGGGCGGGATGGGGGGAGCGCAGCCGCTGGCCGGAACCATGGCCGGCGCGGCCGTGTTGTGTATCGAGGTCGATCCGGCGCGGATTCGCCGTCGCCTGGAGACGCGGTATCTCGACGAGGCTGTCGAGTCGCTCGATGACGCTCTTGCCCGGATCCGTGCTGCGGCGAGCGAGGGTCGGGCGCTGTCCATCGCGTTGCTCGGAAACGCAGCCGACGTGGTTCCGGAGCTGGCGAGCCGAGGTGAGCACTTCGACCTCGTGACCGACCAGACCGCGGCCCACGATCCGCTGAACGGGTACATCCCACAGGGTCTCGACGTGGACGCAGCGGCCGAGCTACGGCGACGGGATCCGGACGAGTATCTGTCACGAGCCCGTGACTCGATCGCAACACATGTGCGCGGGCTACTCCAGTTCGTCCGAGCCGGCAGCTACGTTTTCGACTACGGCAACAATCTACGAGGTGAGGCCCGTGAGGGTGGCGTAGAGGACGCGTTTACATATCCGGGATTTGTCCCGGAGTACATCAGGCCGCTCTTCAGCCGTGGGATCGGGCCGTTCCGCTGGGCGGTGCTGTCGGGTGAGGCCTCGGACATCGCGGCGATCGACGCAAGGCTCCGCGACCTCTTCCCCGGTGACGCGCTTCTCCAGCGCTGGCTTGAGCTGGCGCCGACACGGGTGGCATTCCAGGGGCTGCCCGCGAGGATCTGCTGGCTCGGGCTCGGCGACCGCGCCAAGGCGGGGCTTGCGATCAACGAGCTCGTCAGGGCCGGAGAGGTGACCGCGCCGGTCGTGATTGGCCGCGATCACCTCGACTCCGGCTCCGTGGCCTCGCCCTTCCGCGAGACCGAGGCAATGCGCGACGGGTCCGACGCCATCGCCGACTGGCCGATCTTGAACGCTCTCCTGAACACCGCCGCAGGGGCGACATGGGTGAGCGTCCATCACGGCGGCGGCGTGGGCATCGGAAACTCGCTTCATGCCGGCATGGTCGTCGTCGCCGACGGCACGGCCGACGCGGCCGAACGGCTCGAGCGCGTGCTCACGACCGACCCGGGGCTCGGAGTGCTTCGGCATGCGGATGCCGGCTACGAGGAGGCGGTCGAGGCCGCCAAAGCGCACGGACTCGAGCGACCGGCACGGCCCAACGGCAAGTGAGCCAGGAGGCAGCCGGCGCTCGCTGGCTCCTGATCCGCGACCTCGAGCAGCTCGCGACGCCCCGCGAAGGGCAACGTGCCCCGTTACGCGGCTCTGCGCTTGGTGACGTCGAGGTCGTCGACGACGCCTACGTGCTCTGTGCAGGCGGGCAGATCGAAGCGGTCGGTTGCATGCGCGACCTCGAGCTGCCGCCGGGCGAAGTCGACGAGCTCAATGGTCGCGGCTGCTGCGCAATCCCGGGCCTCGTCGATTGCCACACGCATACATGCTTCGCAGGCGACCGCGTCGAGGAGTTCTCGCTCCGTGCCGCCGGTGCGACGTACGAGGAGCTGCACGCGGCGGGAGGTGGGATCCTCGCGACGGTCCGCGCAACCCGGGCTGCGGGAGAGGAAGGCCTCCGAGAAGCCGTGCGTCGCCACCGCGGCTGGATGCTCCGCGCCGGCACGACGACGGTAGAGGGGAAGTCGGGCTACGGTCTCGACCGCGACACCGAGCTCGCCTCGCTGCGCGCGATCGGAGAGGTGGGCGGCGTTCCGACGTTCCTCGGGGCTCACGCCGTGCCACCGGAGTTTGCGAACGGAGACGCCTACCTCGACTTCGTCCTTGCCGAGGTCCTCCCAGACGCGGCGCGGCTCGCGGAGGCGGCCGACGTCTTCGTCGAGCGAGGTGCATTCGACGCGGAGCAGGCCCGTCGATACCTGACCGCGTGCAGGGACGCGGGTTTGCGACTCCGCCTGCACGGCGATCAGTTCAGCGAGCTCGGGGCGGTCGCGCTTGCCGTGGAGCTGGGCGCGACCTCGATCGATCATCTCGAGGCGACCGGCGAGCAGGGCATCCGCACGCTCGCGGCGAGCGAGGTCATCGCCGTTCTCCTACCAGCGAGCGCCCTGTTCCTCGACCGACCTATGCCCCCTGCCAGGACGCTGATCGATGCCGGCGCAGCCGTCGCACTCGCGACGGACTTCAATCCGGGGAGCGCATTCTGCGAGAGCCTTCCGCTCGTCTGCGCGCTCGCGTGCACCCAACTTCACCTCTCTCCCGCTGAGGCCCTGAGCGCGTGCACCGTCAACGCCGCCGCCGTGTTGAACCGGTCTGACCGCAAGGGCCGCCTCGCGCCCGGATACGACGCCGACGTCGTGCTACTCGACGCGCCCGACTGGCGCTACCTTGCCTACCACCTCGGCGGGGACGTCGCCGCCGCCGTCGTGCAGGGCGGTGAACCCGTCTGGCGGCGCTAGGCTGACCCCATGCCGAGTCGAAAGCAACGGCGGCGCCGCGCGAAGGCGCGGCGACACGAGTGGGAGGAAGTCTGGGTCGACGACGAGGGAAACGAGATCGAACCGCCTTCAGACGAGGCGCAGCCGAGCCGCAACGACAAACGTGCGAGGTCGCCCGCCGGTCGCCAAGGCGGGATGCGGCAGGTCCAACCGCCGTCGTGGCGCCGGGTGGCGAAACGGGGTCTCATCTTCGCACCGCTGATGTTCCTGACGGTCAGCTTTCTGAGCAGCGGGCTAACGACGAGCCAGACGGTTCTCCAGACAGTCTTCCTGCTCGCCTTCTTCCTGCCGTTCAGCTACGCGATGGACGCGTTGATGTACCGGATGTACATCAGACGCGGCGGGGCCATCAGAAAGATCTAAGGCCTGCCGAGACTCCCGCGATAGTGGCCTGGCCCGGGCCACGGGGCGAGGATCAGCAGGACGCGACCACCGTCGGGCGACCACACACGACGACGCTCCCTTTCTTCGAATCGAACGAGTGTCCCCGGCGCCGCCTCCACCGTCTCGCCGCCGGCCTCGATCTGCACTCGCCCGGCGAGGACCACGATGTACGCGTGCTCGTGCACCTGGTGGTCGCCGAGCTCTTGTCCGGGATCGATCCCGATCAGCACCGCCCGGGCCTCCTCCGTCGAATGCAGGACGATTGGGCTTCGCGTACCGCCCGGCGTCTCTGATTCGAGCAGGTTCCAGCTCTGCACGGACGCGATCCTATCCCCGTTCAACCCGCGGTTAGACTCGCCGCACGGTGCCGCCGATCGTCGATACGCACGCGCTCGGACCCACGGAGACGAACTGCTACGTCGTCCGCTCCGACGCCGCTGCGCGTGAGGCGGTCGTCATCGACCCGGGGTACGAGGGGTTTGCGCCGCAACACCCGATAGCCGCGATCCTGGTCACCCATACGCATTTCGACCACATCGGCGCAGTTGCAGAGCTTGCACAGGCCACCGGCGCACCCGTGCACGTCCCGGCGGGAGAGCGCGCCGTCCTTGCCGGCGCAGACGAGATCTATCGCGGCTTCGGGGTGGAGGTTCGTCCCTGGACGAGCGATGTCGTCGACGTCTTCGGCGACGAGCACGTCGAGGTGGCGGGGCTGGACTTCGAGACGGTTAGCGTGCCCGGTCACTCCCCGGATCACGTCGCCTACTACGCCGAGCCCTACCTCTTCTCGGGCGACGTCCTCTTCGCCGGCTCGGTCGGTCGGGTCGACCTCCCGGGAGGAGATTGGGAGCAGCTCTTCGACTCGATCCAGGAGCTGATCACCCGATACGACCCCGACACGATCGTCTTCCCGGGCCACGGACCGCCGACGACGCTCGGCGCCGAGCTGGCGGGCAACCCGTTCCTCGCGCAGCTTCGCACCGCCCCGTGAGATTCGAGGCGCCGAGGGGAACGCACGACATCCTCCCCTCCGAGCAGCCGCTCTGGCAACGGGTGCTCGGGGAGGCCGAGCGCCTGTGCGCGCTCTACGGCTACCGGAAGATCGTCACGCCCGGGTTCGAGGACACCGAGCTCTTCGTCCGCACGTCCGGCGAGGGATCCGACGTCGTTCAGAAGGAGATGTACACATTCGAGGACCGCGGTGGGCGGCCGCTGACGCTGCGGCCCGAGGCGACGGCGCCGATCTGCCGCGCCTATCTCCAGCGCGGGATGCATCGCGAGCCGCAGCCGGTGAAGCTGTACACGATCGGCCCGATGTGGCGCTACGACAGGCCGCAGAAGGGCCGCTACCGGGAGCACTGGCAGCTGTCGGTCGAGGCGATCGGGTCGGACGATCCGGCCGTCGATGCCGAGCTGATCCAGCTCTACGACGAGCTTCTCCGTCGCCTCGGCGTCAGGGACTACGTCCTCGAGCTCAATTCGATCGGCGACGCCAACTGCCGACCCGCCTTCGTCGACAAGCTCGAAGCGTGGCTCGACGAACACGATGCCGAGCTCGACGAGGAGGCGCGCGGCAAGCGGCAGACGACGCCGCTCCGGGTCTTCGATGTCAAGAGCGAGCGCGTCCAGGAGCTGCTCAAAGATGCGCCGAAGATCGGCGAGGCGCTCTGCGACGCCTGCCGCGAGCACTTCGACGAGGTGCGCCGTCTCCTCGACGTGCTGGGCGTTCGCTACGAGCTGCGGCCCACGCTCGTCCGTGGCCTGGACTACTACACGCGCACGACGTTCGAGTTCAAGGACGAAGCGATCGGCGCGCAGGACTCGATCTGCGGCGGCGGCCGCTACGACGGTCTCATCGAGGCGATCGGAGGGCCGCAGACGCCGGCGATCGGCTTTGGCGCCGGCATCGAGCGGCTCCTCGTTTCGCTCGCGGACACGGAGGTGGAGCGACCGGCGATCGACGTCTTCTTCGTCGCCGAGGACGGGGCCGACCGGAAGGCGATCGCCGCCGCGCTCGCGGAGCTCCGTCGCCGCGGTCTCACCGCGGACATGGATTACGCGGGCAGGTCGGTGAAGGGCCAATGGACGCAGGCCGGCCGCCTCGGCGCCCGCCGCATCGAGGTCGTCGAGCCGGGAGAGACGCCCGACGTCGATTCGCTTGTCACGGAGCTCGGCGGATGAGTTGGCGCGACGCCGGAGCGGGCGAGCTGCGCGTGGAGCTTGTTGGCGACAGGGTCACCCTCGCGGGGTGGGCCGCCCGCCGGCGAGACCACGGTGGGCTGATCTTCGTCGATCTCCGCGACCACACCGGCATCGCGCAGCTCGTGATCAATCCCGAGCGCTCGCCCGACGCGGCGGAGACCGCGCATGACGTCCGCAACGAGTTCGTCCTCCGCGCCACGGGGGAGGTAGTGGCCCGCGCCGCCGACGCCGTCAACCCGAAGCTCCCGACCGGCGAGGTCGAGGTGCAGGTCGACGAGCTCGAGGTGGTCTCCCGTTCGACGCCGCTTCCCTTTCAGCTCGACGAGGAGCACGTCGACGAGAACCTGCGGCTGAAATACCGCTGGCTCGACCTCCGGCGCGACCGCATGCAGCGCAACCTGCGCCTTTCCGGCACCGTCGTCTCGGCGATTCGCCGACGGATGGAGGAGCTCGGGTTCGTCGACCTGTGGACGCCGAGCCTGATCAAGGGGACGCCCGAGGGCGCGAGGGACTTTCTCGTCCCGGTCCGGCTACAGCCGGGCAGGTTCTTCGCCCTCGCGCAGTCGCCGCAGGTCTACAAGCAGCTCTACGCGATCGGGGGGTTCGACCGCTATTACCAGATCGCGACGGCCTGGCGGGACGAAGATCTCCGCGCCGATCGGCAGTTCGAGTTTCGCCAGCTCGACGTCGAGATGGCCTTCGCGGAGCGAGAGGACGTGCTCGACGTGCTCGAGGAGGCCGTCGTCGCCTCGTTCGAGGCGCTCGGGCGCGAACCGCCCGAGCGGCCCTTTCCGCGCCTCGCTTGGCGCGACGTAGTGGCGCGATACGGCACGGACAAGCCGGACCTCCGCTTCGGACTCGAGATCGAGGATGTCACCGAGCTCACGCGAGATTCCGCGTTCAAGGTCTTCGCGGGGGCCGAGTCCGTCCGTTTCCTCGCCGTGCCGCAGGCCTTTTCGCGCGCCGAGCTCGAGCGGCTCGAAGAGGTGGCGAGTGAGTGGGGTGCGAAAGGTCTCGCATACCTGGTCTTCGACGAGACGGGCGAAGTGCGCTCACCGATCGCGAAGTTTCTCTCCGAGGAGGAGCTGCAGGCGTTTCGCGCCGATCCGGGGTCGACGGCGCTGTTTGCGGCCGACACCCCTACGGTCACCGCCAGGGTGCTCGGCGGGCTCCGCTTGCACCTCGGCCGTGAGCTCGACCTTGCGGACAGGAGCCGAAACGCGCTGTTGTGGATCGTGGACTTCCCGGTCTTCGACTGGAACGAAGACGAGAACCGCTGGACCTTCTCGCACCATCCGTTCACCGGCGTGAAGCCCGGACACGAGGACCTCATCGAGACGGATCCGGGGGCGGCGATCAGCCAGGCCTACGACCTCGTCTGGAACGGCTGGGAGCTCGGCTCCGGCTCGATCCGGATCCACGACCAGGAGGTCCAGAGGCGGATTTTCCGCGCACTCGGGCTCTCGGACGAGGAGGCGGAGGAGAAGTTCGGGTTCCTGCTCGAGGCGCTCCGGATGGGTGCTCCGCCGCACGGCGGCTTCGCGTTGGGAATCGAGCGGTTCGTCGCGTTGATGGCCGACGAGCCGAACATCCGCGAGATCGTCGGCTTCCCGAAGGTCGCCAGCGGCTCGGATCCGCTTACGGGCGCGCCGACCCCTATGCCGGACGCCACGCTCGCCGAGCTCGGGCTTCAATTAAGGCCGGCGGCGAAATCCGCCGATTAAACGGGCATACTTTCAGCAGGTTTTTGCGTCCTCCGGCGAACGAGAGAGGAACCCATGGCCCAAGAAGAGCGCGCACAGCCGGCGATCACATCGCTTCCGCGAGTCGAAGACCTTCCGGTCTCTCCCCAGGGATATGACCAGCAGCGCGTCCAAGACGCGTTCGAGGCCTTCCGTCGCCACCTCGTGCAGCTGCAGGCGCAGCTGAGGGTCCTCCAGGCCGCGGGGCAAGGTGCCCAGGTCGATCCGACGGGCCATGCGGTCCGGATGGACGCGTTACACCTGATC
>DASZCE010000190.1:0-3867 GCA_035943455.1 Gaiellaceae bacterium
GGCTCGAGATTGCGGCTGACCGCGGGCGGAAGCTCGTCACCCGAGAAGCCGAGGTATGACCGGATCAGCGGCCACGCCTGCGTGATGTCGACGTAGGCGAGACCGGTGTACTGATCGGGAGCTTCCGCGGCGTCGAGCGCGGACTTGTACGGCTCGCTGTCCGGAAGCTTGTCGCCCGCCGCCCGCAGGCCGGCAATCGCGTCCTCCGCGGTCGAGACGACGACGACGCCGTCGAGGGCGCCGACGCTGAGGGAGAAACCGCCGAAGCGTGCGGTCGTGACGCCGCCGTCCTCGGTCACCTCGCCGCCGAGGTGGCGTGCGGCGAGGCGCAGGATCCGCTCGACGGAGGCCCTCGCGTCCGCGGCGTTCGGCGAATCGAGGAGCAGCGTGAGCTCGGGCACCGGCGACGGCGCCGGGCGAGCGTAGAACGCGATCTCCCCGTCGAGCAGCGCAGCTACCTCGTCGACGTCGATCCCGGACTCCCGCTCGAAGTCCCGAAGGCCCATCTCGAACAACGGGTTGCCTCGGATGCGGTCGAGCTGCCCCTGGACTCCCCCGCCCTGGAAGGTGATGAACGCGAACGCGTCGTCCGGGACCTTGTCCAGAAGCTTCGACGTGTAGGGGTCACCGGTGCCGAGCAGGCGATCGGCGCCCTCGCCGCGAAGCGCGGCGGCAACCTCGGCGCCCTTGTCCTTCGCCTTCGCCCAGGCGCCGGCGAACTCGAGCCGGTCGAGGCCGAGCATGTCGAGCGCCTTCCGTTCGGTCGTGCCCTCGGCGAGCTCGAGCGCCCGTGTCGGATCGACGTACACGCTGCTGAGGGCGTCGTCCGGCAAATCGTCCATCGCGGACTTGAAGGTGGCGTCGTCGGCAAGCGACCGACCGCCCTCTGTCTTCAGCGCGGCGTCGATCGCGGGCTCGCTGGTCGACACGGCGACCCAATCGCCGACAACGCGGGTTACCGCGTCTTCGTCGCTCTTCGCGTTCAGCTTGCGAACGAGCTCGAGGAGCTTGTCCTTGTCGTCCGGGTTCGTCAGGGCGACGAACGAGGGCGAGTGGGCACCGGGTTCGAGGTAGACGGCAACGTCGACGACCGAACCGAGGGCCGGCTTGACGTCGCCTTCCCACGTCACCCCTTCGCGCTCGAGCTCCTGCTCGAGCTCGGCGATCCAGCGGTCGCCGTCCGGGAATCGCCTGAGCAGCTCCTCGGCCCGGTCCCACTGGTCGGAGTCTGGGTCGCTGACCGTCTGCCAGTAGACGAGCGCGCCCGGCTTCAGCAGCCCCGCGCTGGTCGCCGGCGCGCCGACGTCGGAGCCGCCGCATGCCCCGAGGGCGAGCGTCAGGCTGGCGAGAAGGGCGACCCCGGCGACCCGCATCGTTCGCATGGTATGCCCGCGCCGGGAGCGGATCATTCCCCGGTCGGGGGACGGTGCCGCGGCCGGCGGCTTCAGCGTCGCCTCACGAAGTCGATCGACACCGGAACCCCCTCGAGCTCGAAGCGGTCGCGGAGCTGGTTCTCGACCCAGTAGCCGTAGTCGCGGGTGATCAACCCCGGGTCGTTGACGAAGAAGCGGAAGCGAGGCGGCCGCACCTGCGTCTGCGTTCCGTAGAGGAGATTGAGCCGCTTGCCGTTCCTGGACGGCGGTTGACGCGCCTCGCGGAGCTCGCGGAGGAAGCGGTTGAGCTCACCGGTGGTGACGCGGGAGGTGTGCTTGTCGTAGAGCTCCTCGATGCGGTCGAGCAGGCGGCCGATTCCGCGGCCGGTCTTGGCGGAGACGGCGACGAGCGGCGGACGTTGCTTGAGCCGGTCCTGCAGGCGGGGGCGCACGTCCTCGAGCCCGACCGTCGCGATGTCCCACTTGGAAACGACGACGAGCGTGGAGTCCTGCGCCTTCCGCGCCACGTCGGCGACCGCCAGGTCCTGGTCGACGAGACCTTCGCTCGCGTCCACGAGCACGAGTGCGACGTCCGCGCGCTCGGCCGCCTGCAACGCCCGCAGCTCCGAGTAGTAGTCGATGCCCTGCCGCTGGCGCCGCTTCCGGCGGAGCCCCGCCGTGTCGACGAAGACGAAGGTGCGGTCGTTCCGGGTCAGGACTGTGTCGATCGCATCCCGCGTCGTTCCCGGCGTCTCGGCGACGATGACGCGGTCCTGGCCGACGAGCGCGTTGAGGAGGCTTGACTTGCCGACGTTGGGCCGGCCGAGGATCGCGACCCGGATCGCATCCTCGCCGACCTCCGGACGGGCGGTGCGGCCCGGAAGCCGCTCGAGGATCGCGTCGAGGAGGTCGCCGGTGCCGTGCCCGTGCAGCGCCGAGATCGCGACCGGCTCGCCCAGCCCCAGCCGGTGGAACTCGTGGATCTGGTCGGTTCGGCTCGGATCGTCGATCTTGTTGACTACCACGACGACGGGACGACCCGATCGGCGCAGGAGGTCGGCGATCTCTTCGTCGCCCGGGGTAATCCCGGCCTGAGCGTCGACGACGAAGGCGACGAGGTCGGCTTCCTCGATCGCCGCACGCGCCTGCTTGGCGACCTGGCGCGTGATCGGGGAGGGGTCGGCGAGATCGACGCCGCCCGTGTCGACGAGCAGGAAGCGCCGTCCCCGCCACTCGCAGACGAGCTCCTTCCGGTCACGCGTCACGCCGGGTGTCCGGTGGACGACGGCGTCGCGGCTCTCCGTCAGCCGGTTCACGAGCATCGACTTTCCGACGTTCGGGAAGCCCACGATCGCGGCGGTGCCCGCGAGCGCGGGTTCCGCGACGTCGGTCATGCGGGCGGCGTGGCATGCCGCGGGCGACCGAGGGTGTGGGCGTCGACGAGGAAGCGCCAGAGCCCGTGGATCTCCCGCTCGATCTCCGCCGAGGCCTCCCGATAGCCCTTGCCGTTCGCCGGCAGGCCGTCGAACGAGAGCGGTCTCCCCCACGCGACCGTAACCGGCTCGAAGTTGCCCGGCTTCCAGAACTGCGAGCCGTGGATCGCAGCCGGGACGATCGGGACCCGCTCCTGGAGGCCGACCATCGCGGCCCCGGGCATCACCCGGCCGGGCACGCCGGTGCGCTGTCGCGTTCCCTCCACGAAGAGCCCGAGTGCCTCTCCCGCCTGAACGCACTCACGCATCAGCCGCACGGCCTCACGATCCGACTCGCCGCGCCGGACCGCGAGGGCGCCGAAGAACCGGATCAGCGACGCCAACCCCCTGACGCCGTACAGCTCGCTCTTGGCCAGGAAGCGGAGGTTGCGCGGACAGGCGGCGCCGAAGGCCGGGGGATCGAGCCATGAGAAGTGGTTCATCGCCAGGACGAGACCGCCGGTCGGGGGAACGCGTTCGCTGCCGTAGATCCGGAGCGGCACGATCGCGCGAAGAATCGCGCCGAACACGACGCGACCGATCGCCCAATTGGCGTCGAGCTTCTTCACCTGGACGCCACCCGGGCGCGGACGAGCTGCTCGACGCGATCGACCACGTCCTCCACGTCGAGCTCGGTCGTGTCGATGCGCTCGGCGTCCTCGGCGGGCTGCATCCGGACGGCGTCGCTCTCGTCCCGGAGCCGCAGATCGGTCGCGAGCGCGTCGCCGCCGATATCCGGCCGCTCGAGCTGCCGTCGTCTCGCCCGGACCTCGGCGTCGGCGTTGAGGTAGACCTTCACGTCGGCGTCCGGTGCGACCACGGTGCCGATGTCGCGGCCCTCGATCACGGCGTTGCCGAGATCGGCGAGCTCGCGCTGACGGCCGCGCATCACCGCGCGTACCTCCGGATGCCGGGCGACGATCGGAACCAGGCGGTCGATCTCGGCCTGGCGGATCGCGTCGGTCACGTCGTCACCGGCGATCATGACGGTGCCGTCCTCTTCGAGCTCGACCGGGTTGTCC
>DASZCE010000191.1:0-6716 GCA_035943455.1 Gaiellaceae bacterium
GCCCGACGCGACGCGCATCGTCTTCTCGGGACGAGAGCCGCCCGTCGCAGCCTGGCTGACGACGCCCGAGCTCGACCGCCTCGTCCGGATCGTCCCGCTTGGCGCGCTTGCGCACAGCGACGCCGTCGAGCTGCTCCAGGAGCTGGGCGTCGCGGAAGCGAGCGCGGTGCGCATGAACCGCGTCGTCCGCGGCCACCCGCTAGCGATCAAGCTCGCCGCCGCGACGCTCAACGGCGGCGCCGAGCCGGCGCTCGAGGACGTCGCCGCCCAGGGCGCGGTGGATGCGCTCGCCCGTATCTATCTCGCCGACGTCGAGCCCGACACGCGGAGAGCGCTCGAGGCCGCCTCCGTCGTCCGTCGCGTGACGCGGTCGCTGCTGGAGGCGATGCTCGGCGAGGAAGGCGCCGTCGACGCGCTGGCCGACCTGCCCTTCGTCGAGCCGCGCGCCGACGGGCTCGTCGTCCACGACGCCGTTCGCGGTGCGATCGACGCGTCGTTCCGCGGCACCGATCCGGAGCGCCACCGGGCCTACCGCCGCGCCGCTTGGCGCCAGCTACGCGAAGAGGTGCGACACGCGAGCGAGTCGGAGCTCTGGCGCTACACCGCCGACATGCTCTTCATCATCGAGAACCCGGTCGTCCGGGAGGCGTTCTTCCCGAGCGTGATGCAGCCGCTCACCGTCGAGGCCGCGCGGCCCGACGACTGCGCCGCGATCGAGCGGATCGTGAGCCGGCACGAGGGGGCCGAGGAGGGAGCGCTGATCGCCGCCTGGTGGCGGGAGGCGCCGGAGGCGTTCTCTGTCGTACGCGACCGCGAGGGCGTCGTCGCCGCGTTCTTCATCCTCCTCGACGGCGCGACCATGCTCCCGCCGGCCGTCGAGGATCCGGTCGTCCGCCAGTGGGTCGAGCACCTCCGCGAGGAGCGGATCCCGCGCGGCGAGCCCGTCCTCGGCCTCCGCCGCTGGCTCGACAGCGACCACGGCGAGAGCCCCTCCGCCTCGCAGGCCGCCTGCTGGCTCGACGTGAAGCGGACGTACATGGCGCTGCGCCCCAACCTCCGGCGGATCTACGTCACGGTGACCGACGTCGAGACCTACTGGCCGACGGTCGAGAAGCTCGGTTTCCATCCTGTCGCCGAGCCGCCAGTCGAGCTGGACGGGACGGGGTATGCGAGCGTCTTCCTCGACTTCGGCCCGGGTTCGGTGGACGGCTGGCTGGCGGGCCTCGTCGCGAGCGAGCTCGGAGTCGACGCGCGGATGCAGCTCGACGAGAGCGCGAACGAGGTCGTGATCGACGGCTCGACGATCTCGCTGACGCCGCTCGAGTTCGGCGTGCTCGCGCGGCTCGAGCAGGCCGGCGGCCGGGCGGTCACGCGCAGCGACCTGCTCGAGGCGGTCTGGGGGACGACCTACACCGGTGGCAGCAACGTCGTCGACGCCGCCGTCCACTCGTTGCGGGAGAAGCTCGGGGCGCACGCCGGCGCCCTTCAGACGGTACGCGGCGTCGGCTACCGGCTCCGCCAGGGCTGACAGCCGACCGGGTCGGCTTCGCACAAGCGCGGAAGGCGGATGGTGCGAACGTGAGGCCGCCGCGCAGCCGCGGAAAGTAGCTGGAGTCCTGTTCGGTAGCTTCGGCGTGTGATGCGACACGCCGTCCTCGGCGCCGGCGGCGTCGGCACGTTTCTCGGCGCTGCGCTGGTGCGGGCCGGGCGCGAGGTGCTGCTGCTGATGCGCGAGGAGTCGCTCGCGCGCTACGGCGGCGTGGTTCACGTCGAGAGCGCGGTCCTCGGGGACTTCGACGCCGAGCTCCCGGGCGCGCCGACGCTGGAGGGCCCGGTGGACGTCATCTGGGTGACGACGAAGGCCTATGACCTGGCCGACGCGCTCAGTCGCGTCCCCCTATCCGCGGTGGATGAGTCGACCCTCGTGCCGCTCCTCAACGGACTCGACCACGTGGAGCTGCTCCGCCGCAGGTTCGGGCCGAGCCGAGTCCTTCCGGCGGCGATCGCCGTCGAATCGGAACGGGTCGCGCCCGGCGTCGTGCGCCAGCTGAGCGGCTTCGCGGCCGTCATGCTCTCCCCCGCTCCGCAGGCCGAGGAGCTCCGCAACGAGCTCAGCGAGGCGGGTCTCGCTGCATCGATCGGAGAAAGCGAGGCCGGCGTCCTATGGGGAAAGCTGGCACTGCTCGCGCCGATCGCGCTGACGACGACACTGCGTGGCTCCGACTTCGGCGGCGTTGTCGCCGACCCGGTCTGGCGGCGGCGACTCGACGGGTGCGTCCGCGAGGTGGCGGCGGCCGCGCGTGAAGACGGTGTCCCGCTCGACCCGGAGGGAATGATCGCGCGGCTCAGAAACGTGCCGCCCGGGCTCCGGTCGTCGATGCAGAAGGATCGGGAAGCGGGGAAGCCCACCGAGATCGACGCGATCGGCGGTTCTGTCCTCCGTGCCGCCGCTCGTCACGGGCTCAACGCGCCGACGACCCAGGCGCTCGTCGACGGCGTCCGGGCCGGCGAGCCGTACGGCCTACTCCCGAATGCTCATGCAGCTTTGATCAAGAGAAGAGAGCGGCACGCCGCTAACGGCGGCGCGCCCAATTGATCGCCTTCGAAGGGAGTGAGTCGTATGCTTCCGCGCTCGCCATCGAGCTCAAGGGGGAGAAGCAAACATGCTGAAACGAAAGGCGCTTTTGGCGCTCGGTCTCGCGATCGCGGCGCTGACGTTCGCGGGGACGGCGATCACCGCCTCGTCGAACAGCGATGAGCTGCTCAAGGACGAGAAGCACTTCCTCGACCAGTCGAGCAAGACGTACAACGGCGGCCAGAAGGCGATGCAGATTTCTTCGAACCTCGAGGT
Source organism: Gaiellaceae bacterium (assembly GCA_035943455.1). GTDB lineage: Bacteria > Actinomycetota > Thermoleophilia > Gaiellales > Gaiellaceae > JACDAN01. Next base: position 2,852 of record DASZCE010000191.1, read on the forward strand.
CGTTGCGCACAACTCACTCGACGACCGGGGCTTCAACGCCGACGTCTGGGCGCACAAGGGCTACGCCTATGTCGGGCACTGGGGCTTCCAAGACTGGGCGAGCGGCTCGAAGAACCGCTTCTGCCCGGAGGAGCCGTCGAGCGGCGTCGCCGTCGTCAAGGTGAACGCCAGGAAGAGGACGACCACGCGCGTCTCGACGCTGCAGAACCCGCCGGGCACGTCGGCTGAGGACGTCGTCGTCTATACGGCCGACGACGGCCGCGACATCGCCGCCGCCGGCATCCAGTGGTGCGGCGGCTCGCGCTCCGACGAGAACGCCGACCACGGGCTCATGCTCTGGGACGTCTCGAATCCGGCGGATCCAGAGCGGATCGGCTACCTCAAGACGGCCTGTTGCACGCGCGGCGTGCACGAGTTCGAGGTCGAGCACCACGCGAACGGCCACACCTACGCCTACGCTTCCGTGCCGACGAGCCGCTACGAGGACTCGACGACGCCGTCCGGCTACCGCGACGAGAACGGCGACGGGGACTTCCGGCTGATCGACATCACCGACCCGTCGAAGCCGACGCAGGTCTCTGACTGGGGCGTCCAGGACGCGGGCGGTCCGTGGACGGACGGCCAGGGCTGCGACCCCGACCCGAACTACGGCCACGGCGCCGAGCCGAGCGAGGACGGGACGGAGGTCTTCCTCTCGTACTGGGATTCGGGCTTCATCAAGCTGGACGTCTCGAATCCGGTGAACCCTGTCTTCAAGGGCCGGACCGTCTACCCGGCGAACGCCGACGGGGACGCGCACTCCTCGAACTACGACGATGGCCGGCAACTGCTGTTCACGGCCGACGAGGACTTCTGCCCGAACTCGGGGCCCGAAATCGAGAAGGGCTGGGGCTATCTCCGCGTCTATGACTACTCGAACGCGGCCGCGCCGAAGCAGATCGGCTCCTTCAAGACGCAGAACTCACTCGCGATCGGCGACAAGGCTGCCGGCGACTACACGATCCACAACCCGTTCCTCGTCGGAACCGACGTGTACACCTCGTGGTACTCGGACGGCGTGCGCATTGTCGACGCGAGCGTGCCGACCAACTTGCGGGAGGTCGGCTACTTCGTGCCGCCTGCCGGCCAGAACCCCGTGAAGCCGTCGCAGCGCGGGGTGCTCTCGCAGACGCCTCAGGTCTGGGGCGTCGTCGTCGACGATGGCCTGATCTACGCCAGCGACATGAACACCGGCCTCTGGGTGCTCCGGAGGAAGTAAGTCGATTGCCATAGAGCCGGCGGGCCATCCGGCCCCGCCGGCTCTGCATCCGCCATCCTCTCCGCGTGGCGAACCGAGACGCCGAGGCCGCGCGCCGCTATCACGAGGCGACGAAGCACTCGTGGGAGAGCGTCCGCCGCCTGAGCCACCCGCTCGACTGGGCGAACCAGCCGCGCCCGTACAAGGAGTATCCGGGGATCGAGCTCGAGCCGCTTCCGCCGACGCTCGAGCGCCTGCTCCGCCTCGGCGCCGGTGTTTCGCGCCGCCGCCGCGGCTACGACTTCCGCACCTACTCGAGCGCCGGCGCGCTCTATCCGATCGAGGTCTACGTCGCGACCGCCGACGGCGTCTTCCACTTCCATCCGCGCGAGCTCGGGCTCGCGCGGCTCCGTCACGACGACGTCCGCGCCGCGCTCGGCGGCGGCGAGACCGTCCTCGCCCTCACCGGCATCCTCTGGCGCACGGCGTGGAAGTACGGCGCCCGCGGCTACCGCCACCTGTTCTGGGACGCCGGAACGATGCTCGCCAACCTCCTCGAGCTGGCCGGCGAGGCGCGCGTCCTGACCGGGTTCGTCGACGAGGAGGTCAACGCCGTGCTGGGCGTCGACGGCGTCGACGAGACAGCGCTCGCGCTCGTGCAGCTCCGATGATCGAGTACCCGGAGGCGGACGCGCTCCACCGCCGCTCGAGCCTCACGAGCGCCGAGGAGGTCGAGCACTACCGCGGCGACGGCGGCTGGGACAAGGCTCACCTCGGCATCCCCGACGACGTCTTCCGCCGGCGCGGTTCGATCCGCGACTTCTCGCCTGAGCCCATCGCGCAGGACGACCTCGCGGCAATCCTCGCCGGAGCGATGGGCCCGATCCCGCTCGACGTTCGACCGTCGATCGAGTTCCGGCTGGTCGTGAACGCCGTCGAAGGCCTCGAGCGCGGCGTCTACCGCTTCGAGCCACGCGACCGCTTCCGCCTCCTCCGCGCCGGTGACTTCCGGCGCCAGGCCGGCTACCTCGTGCTCGAGCAGCCTCTCGGTGCGCTCGCCGCGGCGACGACTTTCGCCATGGCGGATCTGGACGCCGTCCTCGAGCGCCACGGCAACCGGGGCTACCGGGCGGCCCAGCTCGAGGCGGGGATCCGCGTCGGCCGCATCTACCTCGGCGCCTTCGCACTGGGGCTGGGCGCGACCGCATCTACCTTCTACGACGACGAGGTTACGGCGTTGCTCTCGCCGGAGGAGGGGCTCAGCCCAATGCTCTGCGCGGCTGTCGGCCGTCGCCGGCGATCGAGCGCACCTTGACCCGCCAGCCCGGACTCCGAAAGAATCGCCCGAAGCGAACGAGGGAGGCTCCCTTGGAGACACAGCGCGCCGGCCTGCCGAGCACCCGTTGGGGACCAATGGAGGCGGCGACCGGGGCGGCGTTCTCGGTCGTCGCGCTGATCGCATTCCTGCTCGCTCTCGGTCCGAGTGACACCTCCGGCGAGGGCGTCTTCCGGTATTACGCGAAGCACGACACCGCCGTCGAGTGGCAGACCTTGCTCTTCGGGATCGCCGCCGTCCTCCTGCTCTGGTTCGCCGGCACCGTCTGGTCGGCAGCCCGTGCGGCCGACCCGGCGACGGGCGGCCGGTATGGGGGCATCCTCCTCGCCGCGGCAGGAACCTCGGTCGCGCTCTACTCCGCCGGCCTCGCCGCATGGTTCACGCTCGCACTGTCGTTCGGCGGCGCGACCGGGAGCACGCCGGACCTGCCGACGCGCGTCGACGCATACACCATCTGGAATCTCTCGGACGCCGCGTTCTCGCTCTCGAACTTTCCGGCCAGCGTGTTCGTCGCCGCGGCTACCCTTGCGCTCACGCAGACGCGGCTGATGCCTTCGTGGTCCGCTTGGGTCGGCGGTGGCGTCGCGCTCTATCTCGTCATCAACGGTTGCATCCAAGCGCTGAGCAACTCCGATGCCGCCAACACCCTCGGCATCATCGCCTTCCTGCTTTTCCTCGCCTGGGTCTTCCTCGCCAGCGTCGTACTGACCCGCCGGGCGGCGCAAGGCAGCCAACCGGTGGCGATGGACTAACCGACGGTCCGCAGGTAGAACTCACCGCGACCCCAACTGGAGGAGGTGGGCTCGGTGCCGCAGCCGGTCCCCGAGGGTTACCACACCCTCACCCCATACCTCGCCGTCGAGGATGCGACGGCCGCAATTGAGTTCTACCGGCGCGCGTTCGGCGCCAAAGAGCGCCTGCGCATGCCTGCGCCCGACGGCCGGATTGCTCACGTGGAGCTCGAGATCGGAGATTCGGTGCTCATGCTCTCCGATCCGTTTCCGCAGTCGACCGCAAAACCGCCGAAGGAGCTCGGCGCCACGAGCGCCGCGATCTTCACATACGTGGACAACGTCGACGAGCTGACCAAGCAGGCGGTCGATGCCGGCGCAACCCTCGTGTCGGCGCCGGAAGACCAGTTTTGGGGCGACCGTTTTGCGTCGGTGCAGGATCCATTCGGCCACTCGTGGCAGATCGCCACGCACGTCGAGGACGTCTCGCCCGAGGAGCTGGAGAAGCGCTCCGCGGAGTGGGCGGCGACCGCAGCGACGACGAGCTGAGCGTTTTCGGAG
>DASZCE010000192.1:0-5379 GCA_035943455.1 Gaiellaceae bacterium
GACCAGGATCTACCTGTGCGCCTATCGAGCCGGTCCGCACCACGGATGGCTCGCGCTCGACGACACCGGCCGCCCGGTCGAGGATCGTGAGCTCGTGCGGCAGTCAGCCTCCCTGGTGGCTCTCACCGAGGTGGCAGAGGAGAGCGCGGGCGGCGGCGAGCTCGACGAGCTGCGATCACGCCTCGTTGCGCTGAGGCTGACCGAAAACCCGCCGGGGATCGACGAGGCCGAGGAGGCCGTGATCGCCCTCCAGGGAGTCCTGGGTACGGCGCCGCGAGTCGCGACCGCGGCGTTCCTCGACGACGTCGGGGCGGCGACGAGGCGGCTCGAACATGCACTCGGCGATCAGGGGCTCTCCCCGTTTGCGGAGGCGATGAAGGCCGCGTCTCGAGCCGTCGAGGAGTTCACCACCGACGTCGAGGCCAACTACAAGCGAGCCGCTACGGTGTAAGTCATGGAAGGCGGTTTCGGGTTTCCGATCGGCGGCGATCCCGAGGATCTGATGCGCGGGCTGCGTGAGTTCGCCGAGCGGCAGGCGGAGTCCGTCGCGGAGGCGCAGCGGGAGCAGTTCGCCACCTTGACGCTGAACACCGCCGTGCAGCTGACGGCCGCCGCGCTCTCGCAGATCACGGTCGAGGGCGGTTCGGACGAGCAGGCGATCGCGCTCCGCGACGCCATGCGGGTCCTCTTCCCTGAGGCGGTCGCGCTCGTTTCCGCTGCACGTCAAGGATTTATGCGCGAGTAAGATCGGGCCTCAGTGGCCCTGCTGGATCGCGCCATCGTCAGCGCCCTCCCGGCCGTTCCCAAGCCGATCGTCCGCCGAATCTCGCGGCGCTACATCGCGGGGGAACGCATCGAGGACGCCTGCCGGGTGGTCAAAGAGCTGAATGCCGCGGGGAAGATGGCGACGATCGACGTCCTCGGCGAGGAGATCACGACGCCGGAGGAAGCTCGCCACATCGCCTACGCGTACGACGACGTCTTCCGCGCGATCGACGACCAGGGTCTCGACTCGAACGTCAGCGTGAAGCTGACCGGAATGGGGCTCAAGCTCGGGCGTGAGATCGTCAAGGAGAACCTCTTTCGCACGGTGCGCGGGGCGGCCGAGCGTGGGAACTTCGTTCGCATCGACATGGAGGACTCGAGCTGCACCGACGACACGCTCGCTCTCTACCGAGAGCTCCGTCGAGAAGGACTCGACAACGTCGGCATCGTTCTCCAGGCCTACCTTCGGCGGACGCTGGACGACATCGCCTCGCTCGCCGACTTGACCCCGAATGTCCGGCTCTGCAAGGGGATCTACGTCGAGCCGCTGACGATCGCCTACCACGACTTCGACCAGGTGCGGGCGAGTTTCGTCCGCGCCCTCGAGGCGCTGCTCCAAGGCGGCTCCTATGTCGGGATCGCCACGCACGACGAATGGCTGCTTGCCGAAGGCGCTCGACTCGTCGGCAAGCACGGTCGAGCCCGGGACGAATACGAGTTCCAGATGCTCCTCGGCGTCCGGGAGAGGCGCGCGGATGAGCTCGTGGAGGAGGGGCATCGGCTTCGCATATACGTCCCCTACGGCGAGCAGTGGTACGCGTACTCGCTGCGCCGGCTTCAGGAGAATCCCAAGATCGCGGGCTACATCGCCGCGGACACGCTCGGCCGGCTCATCCCGGGGCGTAACGGAAGCAAGCGTCTTTAAGACGCTCGAAAGATCGTCGCGCCTACGCTCGGAGCGGTATCCGCTCAGGAGGCACGATGAAGAAGCTTCTCACCCTGCTCGCCGTCGCCGCTGCGATCGCAGTCGCCGGAGCGTCCGCGTCGGGTGAAACCTCGACGAATCCGGCACTCAAGGTGCGGAACACGCGGTACGGCGCAGTCCTCTTCGACGGCAAGGACCGTGTGCTCTACGCGTTCACGCGCGACAAGCGCGGTGGCAAGAGCACCTGCTACGGCGCCTGTGCCGCCGCTTGGCCCGTCTACTTCTCGAAGGGGAAGGTGCAAGCGATGAAGGGCGTGAAACAGGCTCTGATCGGCACCGTTCGCAGGCGCGACGGGCGTCTCCACGTGACCTACAACGGCTGGCCGCTCTACTACTACGCTCACGAGGGTCCGCGGGAGGTCAAGTGCCAGAACGTGGACAACTTCGGCGGGCTCTGGCTCGTCGTCAAGCCGAACGGCCGCCTCGTTCGGTGAGTCGCTGCTAGGGAGGGGGTGGGGGACCGCCGGGCGGCGGCGGCGCTCCCTCCTCTTCCTCGACGTGGGTCACGCGGCGACCACGGTCGTAGTAGCCATCCGGCGGAGGAGCTCCTCCTTCGACGTAGGTGCGACGGCTGACGAACGCGCCAGGCCCCCACCACGAGCGCCACATCAGCAGGCTGAGCACGAAGGCGATGAGCCCGACGATCATCAGGATCACGCCGACTGCATCGACGTTGAAATCGGTTGATTCAGCGTTGACGCCCCAGACGAGAATCGCCCCGACGGCGATCAGGATCAGGCTAACGACGAGCCCCATGGTCACCTCCGCTCGCTTTCCGGAGCATACTTCCGCCCTGCATGGAAACGCTCGACCCCAACGAACGGTTCCGCCAGAGGCGTCGAGCCGCTCGAAGACGGAAACGGATGAGGCGAACGGCCGCGGCGACTGCGCTCCTCCTCGCCGCCGCCGGAGTCGCGGTCGGGGCGCGCGGATTCGACTCGGCTGGAGACTCGACCGAAGGAGCGGAGAAGACCGCCGTGACGACAGAGAAGCCTCGCCGGCAGGGACCTGAGGTCCCGGGTGAGATCCGCGGTATCCACGTGACGATGGCGCTCGCTTCGATCCCGGGAAAGTTGAGGGAGTACACGCCGTTGCTCGGGTTGAACACGATCGAGCTCGACGTGAAGGACGAGAACGGCGAGGTCGGCTTTTATCGCCTCGCGCCGCCGTTGGCGCGCCGGGTCGGTGCGGCAAAGCGGTATTACGACCCGAGAAAGGCCACCAGATACCTTCACCAGCGCGGCATCTACGTGATCGGACGGGTTGTCTGTTTTGAGGACCCGATCCTGTCCGAGGCGCGGCCCGACCTCGCGATTCTGACCACGGGTGGAGCGGTCTGGCGCAACCGTGCCGGCCTCGGCTGGACCAACCCCTACGACAAGCGGGTCTGGGATTACAACCTCGCGATCGCAAAGGCCGCCGTGCGGGCGGGCTTCGACGAGATTCAGTTCGACTACGTCCGGTTCCCGAGCGACGGCGACGTCGAGTCAGCGGTCTTCCGCGGCAAGCGCAACGAGGCGATGTCGGCGACGATCGCGCGCTTCGTCCACTACGCGGCGAACCGGCTCCGGCCGATGGGCGCCCGGGTGTCGGTCGACGTGTTTGGCCTCTCGGCCACACGTAACCTTGGTATCGGCCAGTCGCCACGGCGGCTGGCGAAAATCGTCGACGCGATCTACCCCATGGTCTACCCCTCGCATTACAGCCCGGGCGAATACGGGCTTCCGAGCCCCGTGTCCGTGCCGGGCCGGACTGTCGGTCGATCGCTGCGGGACTTTCGCCGGCAGATGCGTCGCGGCAAGGCCGACCTCGTTCCCTGGCTGGAGGACTTCAGCTTCACGGGGACGACTACGCTCGACCACGTTCAGGATCAGATCAGGGCGGCACGCCGCTGGAAGACAGGCGGCTTCCTGCTCTGGAACCCATCCGGCGTCTATACGACAGGAGCGTTGACCACACCATGACCGACGTTGATCGCCTCGCCGAGCTGCGCTCGCGGCTTGGCGTCGTCCACGACCTCAAGCGCGCCGCGTGGCTGCTCAGCTGGGACCAGCACACGATGATGCCGCCAGACGGAATGCCCGCTCGCGGCGACCAGCTCTCCACGGTCGATCGGTTCGCCCACGAGCTCTTCACCGCAGATGAGGTTGGCGAGCTGCTCGACTCGCTCCGGGAGTACGAGGCGGCGCTCGATCCCGAGTCGGTGGACGCCGCGCTGATCCGCGTGACGCGAAGGGACTGGGAGAAGGCGCGAAAGGTGCCGGCCGAGCTTCGCGGCGAGATCACGAAGGCGGAAGTGGTCGGAGTTCACGCCTGGGCCGAGGCGCGGAAGAACGCGGACTACGACGCCTTCCTGCCGTACCTGCAGCGAAACGTCGACTTGAAGCTCCAGTACATCGACTGCTTCGCGGACACCGCAAAGTCGGCCTACGACATCCTGCTCGACGACTACCAGGAGGACGCCCGCAGCGAGGAGGTCGATGTTGTCTTCTCTCGCCTCAAGGAGGAGCTGATCCCGCTGATCCGCGAGGTCGCCAACGCCGAGCAGGTCGACACGAGCTTCGTCCGCGGACACTTTCCGGTCGAGAAGCAGGAGGTCTTCGGTCGCGAGGTGCTGGAGCGGCTGGGCTACACCTCGGACGCGTGGCGGCTCGATCCCACCGTGCATCCGTTCGCGACGTCGATCGCGCTCGACGACATCCGGCTGACCACGCGGTACTCGGAAGCCGACCTCGAGTCGATCTTCCATACGACTCATGAGTTCGGTCACGGGATCTACGAGTACCGCATCGACCGCGAGCTCGAACGGACGCCGCTCACGGAGCTCACTTCGATGGTCCTCCACGAGTCGCAGAGCCGGCTCTGGGAGAACCTCGTTTGCCGCGGTCGCCCGTTCTGGCGCTTTTTCTTCCCCAAGCTCCAGGAGCTCTTTCCGGAGCAGCTCGGCGAGGTGGACGCCGAGGCGTGGTGGCGCTCGGTGAACAAGGTCGCGCCTTCGCACATCCGCGTGGAGGCGGACGAGGTCACCTACGGGATGCACATCATCCTGCGCTACGAGCTCGAGCAGGAGATCATCGCCGGGCGGCGCGCCCTCGAGGATCTTCCCGACGCCTGGAGCGCGAAGATGAAGGACTACCTCGGGCTCGACGTGCCGGACCACGCGAAGGGGGTGCTTCAGGACGTCCACTGGTCCGGCGGCTCGTTCGGCTACTTCCCCACCTACCTGCTAGGGACGATCGCGTCGGTCCAGATCTGGGAGGCGGCTCGGGCCGATCTCACCGACCTCGATGCACAGATGGAGGCCGGCGAGTTCGGCGCGCTGCGAGAGTGGCTTGGCGACAAGCTCTACCGCTGGGGCCGGCGGTTCCCGCCGGAAGAGATGCTGCGCCGCGTCGCGGGCCGAACGCTGGACCCGGAGCCCTACCTCGCGTACCTGAAGGGGAAGGTCTCCGACATCTACGGCGTCCGGGTCTAGAGGATTCTCCGAAAGTCTCACGACTTTCGGCGAGGGGGAGTGCCGCGGTTTGCTTCCAGCGCCTGACGCGCCAACTTCAGGATCAGATTCGCGTGGTCGGTCTGGATCATCACCCAGTCGGAGGTGCGGGTTCGGCGCATCGCGCGCTCGTCGT
>DASZCE010000193.1:0-2920 GCA_035943455.1 Gaiellaceae bacterium
GACGCGGCGCGCAGCGGCAACGAGTCGGGCGACGGGATCGTCTGGACGACCCCGGTCGGGAACGTCACCCACAACCGCACGGGGATGAGGCTCGAGGAGGTGGAGATCCCGTGAGCAAGGAGACGATCATCGTCACCAGCACCGTTTGGTTCGTCCTCGCGGCGATCCTCGTCATGTTCATGCAGGCCGGGTTTGCGTTCCTCGAGGCGGGTCTCACGCGGATGAAGAACGCCGGCCACATCGCGGCGAAGAACGTCCTCGTCCTCGGGATCGCCTCGATCGTCTACTACCTCGTCGGCTTCGGGATCGCCTTCGGCGACGGCGGGAACGGGCTCGTCGGCGGCTCCGGCTTCGCGTCCTCGTCCGAAACGCTGTTGGCGATCGGCGCCGAGCCGTTCTCCTGGTTCTCGTCCGTGCCCGCCGCCGGTGCCTACCTGTTCCAGGTGGTGTTCGCCGCCGTCTCCCTCGCGATCGTCTGGGGTGCGATGGCCGAGCGGACGAAGCTCTGGGTCTACTTCGCGTTCGGGGTCGTCTTCACGCTGATCTACTCGGTTGTCTCGCACTGGATCTGGCACCCCGACGGCTGGCTGTTCGCGCGCGGCATGCAGGACTTCGCAGGCTCGACGGTCGTGCATTACCAAGGTGCGCTCGCCGGTTTGGCCGGAGCGCTGCTACTCGGCCCGCGCATCGGCAAGTTCAGTGCCGACGGGAAGGCGAACGCCATTCCCGGCCACAACATGGCCTACGTCACGCTCGGCGTGTTGATCCTCTGGTTCGGCTGGTTCGGTTTCAATCCGGGCTCAACGCTGGGCGTCGTCACGGGTGACCGGCTCGGCTACTTCGCCTACGTGGCGGTGACGACGAATGTCGCGGCGGCGGCGGGGGCGATCGGAGCCGTGACCGTTTCCTGGCTGGTGCTGAAGAAGCCCGACCTCTCGATGATGCTCAACGGTGTGATCGCCGCACTCGTCGCCGTGACCGCAGCGGCCGGCTTTGTCGCGCCCTGGGCCGCGATCGTGATCGGGCTCGTCGCGGGCGGGATCGCCGTACTCGGCGTCCTGCTGGTCGAGCGGATCCGGATCGACGACCCCATCGGCGCCGTCGCCGTCCACGGGATGGCCGGCGTCTGGGGAACGCTCGCCACCGGGATCTTCGCCGTCCCGGCGCTGGCCGAGAACCTCGCCACTGGGACCGGGGGGCTCTGGTACACGGGCAGCTTCCACCAGGTCGGCGTGCAGGCGCTCGGCCTCCTCGCCGTCGGCGTTTTCACGTTCGCAGCCTCGTTCGGCTCGCTCTGGGCGATGAAGGCGCGGTGGGGGATCAGGGTCAAGCCCGAGGTGGAGACTGCGGGCCTCGACGTCTCCGAGCACGGCATGTGGGGTTATCCGGAGTTCTACATCCCGGTCCCGGGAGGCTACGGGACCGAATCCCACGGCCATCTGTTCGGGAACGGGCACAGCCACCCGCACTCGATCCCCGCGTCGAGCGAGGCAGCGGCGCCGGAACCAGCGTGAAGGGCGGCAGCAGCGCCGCGTTCGGTTGCGACACGCGGTCAGGCTCGTGACGACCGCGTAGCTACTCGATCGCGAAGGTTACGGTCACCGTCGCCGCGATCTCCTGCGTTCCTTTCTCGACGGGGACGTCGCCCGTCGACGCGCTCAGCGCCAGGCGGGAGCCCGACTCGTACCCGACATCCGGCTGCTCGACGATCGAGGTGACGCGGCCGACCTCCACGCCGGCGGCCCGCGCGAGCGCTTTCGCTCTCTTCCGTGCGTCGTCGACTGCCAGCGCAAGCGCCTTCGCCTCCAGCGCTTCGCGATCCTGCCTCGTCAGCGACGGGCCATAGATCTGGTTCGCGCCGGCGTTCGAGGCCGCGTCGAGAACCGCGCCCGCCCGGTCGATCTCGCGAATCCGGACCAGGACGGAGTTCGTCGCCATGTACCCGCCCGCTCGCTCGCCGGTCGGCCACACCGAGACCTCCGTCGTCCGGGTGTCTCGCTCGTCGACCCCGGCGGCCTTGAGGGCGGCGATCAGGCGCCGCATCTGCGCTGAATTCTCGGCAAGCGCGTCGCGGGCGGTCGCGCCTTGCGTGGTCACGCCGAGCGAGACCTCCGCCTGGTCGGGGGCGGCGTCGATGCGGCCGGTGCCGGTCACGGTGATTCCCCGCCGGTCCTCGGCCGCGCTCCGGGCCGGTTCGGGGCTGCCGACTCCGGCGACGGCGGTGAGCGCAAGCACGAGCAGCGCCGCTGCCACCGTGGTCCCCAGGATCTTCATGCCCCTCGTACGGCGCAGGTGGCGACACCGTCACAATCGAACCGTGCGCTACCAGTTCGTCGATTGCCGGTGGGAGCTCGGGAAGCCGGGTCGAGGCCGCGAGCTCTACCTCGAGGGCCACATTCCTGGCGCGTCGTTTCTCGACGTCGATACTGACCTCTCGGATCGGCCCGTCGAGGGGCGCGGGCGCCATCCCCTTCCGAGCGCCGAGCGCTTCGCCGCCGCGGCCGGGCGGGCGGGGATTGGCGAGGGGGTCTTCGTGGTGGCGTACGGAAGCATGGGCGGCGCCGAGCGGCTCTGGTGGCTGCTGCGGCACTTTGGCCACGACGAGTGCGCGGTCCTCGACGGCGGCATCGACACCTGGCTCGCGCCTCTCGCGTCGAATGAAGAGAAGGTCGAGCCGGCGGTCTTCACGCCGCATGAGCGCTCTGGTGGCACCATCGATGCGGAGGAGCTGGCGTCGCGGCTCGAGGATCTGAGGCTGGTCTGCATCGATGCTCGGCTGCCGCTCCGCTGGCGCGGCGAGAAGAACCCGATCGACAAGGTGCCGGGGCGAATCCCGGGCGCGCTCAACGCACCTTGGAACGAGGAGCTGCCGGATCTCCCCGACGGCGAGCTCGTCGCCTACTGCGGTTCAGGCGTGACG
>DASZCE010000194.1:0-12995 GCA_035943455.1 Gaiellaceae bacterium
GGTTGATGTCAGCTCCTCTCGGTGCTCACGGACGGATGCTCATCTCTTTCTCGGCGTTGGCCGCACACCGTTTCGATGGGAGCCGCCCCGGCTTCTCGATTCCATGACGCGCCGTCAGGCGGCCGGCGAGCGACGTCGACGTAGAGATCGTGCCAGGGATTCGATTCGCGCCAGGCCTGTTGAGCTGCGTCGACCGCCGCCGAGCCGAGCAGCCGTGAGCCCGACTTGCTGAGCGGGCCGCTCCGTGGGCGAGCTTGACTGGACTGGTGCACGCGCGGGGCAAGCCGACCGTAGGAGACGAGCTCCTCCGGCCTGGCGAAGCGGCTGATCTCGCCGACCGACCGCGATGTCAAGGCGAGCAGCTCGCCGACCCCGGGGATCGTGTCCAAGAGCACGGCGGTGCTTCTCCGGACTCCTGCTGAGCCGGCGCGGCGTTACGTAGCGGGCGGCTACCAGGTTGGCGCCGCGCACCAGCTCTCGAGCCGGGTCACAGCCTGCTGAAGCTCGTGAGCTGCGATTGGATAGATCCTGGCGTACTCGACCAGCGGCACGCGCCGCGCGGGATCTTGTCCCGCAAGGGCCATGAGGACGTAGGCCACCGGTAGCGAGTGCGTGATCACGAGAATCGTGCGCTCCGGTCGCTCGAGGAGCTTCCGAAACCCGGTGGCGTAGCGAGCGACGAGCCGCTGTCGACGTTCGCCGCCGCCCGGAGGCTCGGCTTCTGAGTCGTTCGCGAGCGCCCAAGCGAGGTAGGACTCGAGGGGGCCGCCCTCGTAGCGGCCGTACAGCGGATCGTTGAGCTCGGGAAGCACGATCCTCGGAACCGCTTTGTCCGTGAGCGCGATGTCCGCCGTCTGGCGTGTCCGTTCGAGCTCTGACGTCGCGCACAGATCGATGTCTTCGTCGGCGAGCTCCCCCGCAAGGGCGCGCGCTTGCGCCTCGCCGCGGGCGCTCAGCGGGCAGCGGACGTCGACCCTGCCGTTCGCGAGCCCTCGCTCGCTGAAGACGCTCTCTGCATGGCGGACAAGGAGCGCTCGCTCCATCGGCGTGGCCGTCTCCTCAGCTGACGTCCGCTGCGACCAGCAGGTCGCCCCCGGCCTCGTGGATGGACCGGTTCGTCAGGCGAACGCTCTCAGCGACGCGCGCTACGTCGAGGTCGCCGACGGCGTCGATGCCCGTGCCCATGATCGTCGGCGCGATCCCCAGGACAAGGCGGTCGACGAGCCTCTCGGCGAAGAACGACGTAATCACGCGTCCTCCACCCTCGACGAGGAGCGACGCAACTCCCAGCTCTCTCAGCGCCCGAAGTGCGCTGACGAGGTCGACACCTCGCGGCCCGGCTTCGACGACGTGCACTCCGACCGCACGCGCGCGGAGGGCGTTGCGACGCTCTTCGCTCGAATGCTCCGTCGTGAGCACGATCGTCCCGGCCTGGTTGTCGAGGAGACGTGCCGTCGGGGGCAGCCGCAGGGTCGAGTCGAGAACGACGCGAAGCGGCGACGACCCGGGAACCATGCGCACGGTTAGCTGGGGATCGTCGACTATCGCCGTCCCGATGCCGACAAGAACGGCGTCGCACGCGGCGCGGAGACCGTGCGAGATTCGCCGCTCGGCCTCGCTCGAGATCCACTTGGCGTCGCCCCGCCGCGTTGCGATGCGTCCGTCGACGGTCTGGGCGTACTTGAGCACGACGTACGGCCGCCACCCCGGCGCAGCGGCGTGCCCGAGAAGGGGGGCGATGTTCGTCGCCTCGCCGATCGGATTCCCGTCGAGCGGCTCGCCGGCAGGGGCGAGGTGGCCGAGTCTCGCCTCCTTGGCTTGGAGGTAGTCGATGTTCCGCACGTGCGGCGACGTCCGCAGCGGGACCGTCGTCTCGACGTCGATCCCCGCACGCCTGAGCGCCTCGACCTTGCTCGGGTTGTTCGTGAGCAACCGAACCGAGCGGACACCCAGGAGACGAAGGCAGTCGGCGGAGGCGGCATAGGAGCGTGCGTCCGGCGGAAGTCCCAGATGACGGTTGGCGTCGATCGTGTCCTCGCCGTCCTCCTGAAGCATGTACGCGCGGAGCTTGTTCACGAGCCCGATCCCGCGTCCTTCGTGGTCGGTTGCGTAGACGAGGACGCCGCGCCCTTCCGCTGCAATCTCGCGTGCCGCCTGTCGAAGCTGGGTGCCGCAGTCGCAGCGAAGCGATCCCAGCGCGTCACCGGTCAGGCACTCGGAGTGGAGCCGCGTCAGGACGGAGCGGCCGTCGCCGATCTCCCCACGCACGAGCGCGAGGTACACCTCTCCGGAAGCCAGCTCGAACGCTTGCAGCTCGAACTCTCCGAACGTGGTGCCGAGCGGCAGCGACGCGACGTCACGAAGGCCCACGCGGCATTACTTTAGAGGCGTGCAGACGGCGTCGGCGAACGCGAAACCGGCGAGAGCGGTCCAGTTCGTCGCGCCGTACCAGGTGGAGGTCGCAGACGTCGCTGTCCCCGAGCCGGGGCCCGGAGACGTCGTCGTCCGAGCAGAGATCTCGGGGATCAGCGGTGGCACCGAGATGCTCGCGTACCGAGGCGAGCTCGACTCCAGCATTCCGAAAGACGATGCGCTCGGGAGCCTGGCGGGCAGCTTCGAGTACCCGTTCACCTACGGCTACAGCGCCGTCGGCACCGTCGAGACCTCACGGAGCGACGTGCGCGAAGGCGAGCGCGTTTTCGCATTCCACCCCCACCAGACCCGCTTCGTCGTCCCCGCCGCCGACGTCGTGTCCGTGGGCGACTGCGACCCACGCGCCGCCGCGCTCTTTCCCGTCGTGGAGACGGCGCTTCAGATCTCGCTCGACACCGGTATTCGCTATCGCGAGGTAGCCGCCGTCCTCGGCCTTGGCCCGGTCGGGATCCTCACCGCCATCCTGCTTGCGCGGAGCGGCGCAGTCGTCGTCGGAAGCGATCCGAAGCCGTGGCGGCGTGAAGCCGCACAGGCATGTGGGCTCGAGGCGTTCGAACCGGAGGGCCGCGCCGACGCCGTCGCGGCCGCGACGAGGGGGCGCGGTGCCGACTTCATTGTCGAGGCGACCGGGAACCCGGAGGCGCTCGGCGAGAGCCTGGGGCTCCTGTCGACAGAGGGCGTCGCGATCGTCGTCTCCTGGTATGGGATGAAGGCGGTGACCCTCCCGCTGGGAGGCGACTTCCACCGGAGGCGCCTCGAGATCCGAAGCAGCCAGGTCTCGACGATCGGACACCGAGCCGCGCGCTGGGATCGGCGCCGCAGGCTCGAGACGACGCAGGCGCTGCTCTCGGAGCTTCCGCTCTCCTCGCTCGCCTCGCACACGTTCCCCCTGGAACGCGCACCGGAGGCGTATGCGGCAATCGACCGCGCAGACGACGGCGTCCTGCACGTCGCACTCGCCTACTCGTGACCGGTGCCTTCGAAGTCGGCGCGTCAACGCAGCTCCGGGCGCTGCACCGCATACCGTGGCTTCCACCGCCTGAGGGCGATCTCCACGCACACGACTACCGCGTGGAGGTCGTCGTCGGACGTGCGGGCCTCGACGGGCGGGGGATGGTGTGCGACCTCGACGTCGTCGCAGCCGCGCTCCAGGCCGCCGTCGAAGTGCTCGAGGGGAAGGACCTGGACATGATCCGCCCGGAAGGAGCCGAAGCGGTCACCGTCGAGATCCTCGCCCGATGGTTTCACGAGCGGCTCGCGGATGCGATTCGTGCGGCGGGCGGCGAGGCGCTTGCCGTGCGCGTTTGGGAGTCGCCGACGGCCTTCGGTGGCTATGGCGCTCAGCTCCCGACCAGCTCTGAGTAGGCAGAGAGGCAGCGCTCGGCGCATGCCTCCCAGGTGAACCGCTCGAGGACGCGTTCGCGAGCGCTTCGCCCGAGTCGCTCCGCCAAACGGCGGTCGCCGAGGATCTGGGCGAGTCGCTCACGGAGCTCTTCGATGTTCCCCGGCTCGACGAGAAAACCGGTGATGCCGTCCTCGACCACCTCGGGAAGCCCGCCGACGCTGCTCGCGACGACAGGTGTCGCGCTCGCCATCGCCTCGATGGCGGAGAGGCCGAGAAGCTCGGAGACCGCGATCGCACGGCCGTAGTGCGTCACGTGGACCGATGGGAGCGCGACGACCTGCGAGCCGCGGTAGAGGGTGGGAAGGTCAGCGTCCGCGACGGCGCCGAGGAACTCGACACGACGCTGCGCGGCGAGCGACCGAAGCAGGTCTGGATAATCACGTTCGGGCGCCTCTGGGTCGTGGCCGGCCGAGCCGACGATGCGCAGCTCCGCATGCTCGGGAAGCGCTTCGATCAGGCGGTCGACGCCTTTGTGCGGCGTCAGCCGTCCGACGAAGAGAACGCCGCGACGCCGAGCATCGGGATCGGGCCAAAAGCGCGCGGGATCGGCCCCTCCGTACACGACCCGCGTTCGCGAGGGCGGCACAGCAAGCTCGCGCGCAGAATAGGCCGATACCGTGAGGAAGCGGTCGAAGAGCCGGGGAAGCAGGCCGGCCCAATTCCCGCCACCAAGGCCGTGGTCCGTGACCGCCGTTGGGATCCTGCGCATGCGCGCATGCAGAGCCGCCAGCCGGCTCGGCGCGCTTCGCAGCTGATGGGCGTGGACGATGTCGGCCTCAGAAAGGGCATGACCGAGTCCGAGCGCGACGGGATGGGCTGGATGGCCGCCGAGGAGCGTGGCCGAGCGCAGGACACGGATGCGCAAGCCACTCGAGTCGGTCCAAGCACGCCGCTCCCCGGCGAAGCTGACGAGCTCGCAATCAACCCGGGGCGCGAGCGTGCGGGCGAGCTCGAGCGGATACCGCTCACCGCCCCCGAAGATGCCAGGCGGGCCGAAGAGCGTCGGTGCGACGTGGACTACCCGCATCTCGTTCTCCCGCTGATCACCCTCGGCGATCCCCGCCGCCTGAGCGGGGGCTATCTCTATCACTTGCGAATGGCTGAAGCGGCGCCTGCCCACAAGGCGCAGATCCGCTTTCTCTCATTTCCGGAGTGGCCGTTCCCACTCGCCGCTCTCCGTGGGCCCGCGATGCTACGTCGCGCAGAGGAGGGCGGCGCTCGCGCAGTCCTTCTCGACTCGATTGCAGCTGCGTTCGCCGGTCCGGCCCTGACGATGCGCCGTCTCGGCGCGCCACTGATCGGCGTTCTCCACCAGCCGCCCGGCGGCATCGACCATCCCGCCGTTCGCGCGCTGGCGCAGACTCGGCTCGACCGGCTGGCACTGCGGCGGGCGGACCTCCTTCTCGCTGCCAGCGACCACCTCGCGGAGCAGCTCGTCGAAGAGGGGCTCGCGGAGTCGCGGATTCGAGTCGTTCCCCCCGGACGAGACGTGGCGGCTGCGCCGCCCGGTCCCGTGCAGGACCTTCGTCACGGACGCCGAGCCGCCTTCCTCTCCGTCGCCAACTGGCTGCCCCGGAAAGGCATCCTCGAGCTCCTCGCGGCGTTTGCGCGACTTCCGGCGGATGCCGGGACGCTCCACCTTGCCGGCGACGAGTCGGCCGACGCGGCGTACGCGGCGCGCGTGCGGTCTCGCCTTGCGCACGCCGAGCTCGTCAGCCGCGTCGTCAGGCACGGACCGCGCGCCGCGACCGACGTCGCGGCGCTCTACGCGGCAGCCGACGTCTTCGTCCTTCCCGCCTCGCGCGAGCCGTACGGGACCGTCTGGGGTGAGGCGATGGCTTTCGGCCTGCCCGTCGTCGGCTGGCGAGCGGGGAACCTGCCGCATCTTGCGCAGCACGGCCGCGAAGGACTCCTCGTGGAGCCCGGCGACGTGGATGCGCTGGCGCAGGCGCTGATGCGGCTTGCCCTCGACGGCGATCTGAGAACCAGGCTGGGGGCGGCGGCAAAGCGGCGGGCACTTGAGCGCCCGACGTGGGACGCGTCCGCGGAGCGCTTCTTCGCGGCAATCAGGGAAGTAGTCGAACGGAGAGCGTGACGGTATGGTCGAGTACGTGGAGGTCAAGGGCATCCGCTGGCTCGGCGTCGGGACCGAGAACGTGTCGGCGATGCGGTCCTTCGCGATCGAGGTGCTCGGCTTGCGTGTGGACGGCGAGGACACCGACCAGTTCGTCGAGCTAAAGATGGCCGACGGGGCGAAGCTGGAACTCTTCGGTTCCGGCGCTCGAGCGGACAGCCCGTGGCTTTTCGAGTCCAATCCTGTGGTCGCCGGGTTCCTCGTCGACGACATCGAGGCCGCGCGAGACGAGCTCGCGAGCACACCGAACGTAGAGCTACTCGGTGATGTCGGCAGACTGCCGAACGGCTACGCGTGGCAGCACTTCCGCGCGCCGGACGGCCACGTCTACGAGCTGACGACCGATCCTGAAGCGTCGTAGAACGACCACGATCGCCGCCTGCGCCAGGTCAAGGACTTCCGTACCGCGGCACCACTTGCAGCGTCGATCTTCCTCGACGTCCCTTCAACGTCTTCCTGCGCTACCTGCCGATCGCCGGAGGCGATGACTAGTCACGCTCACGGTGACCGGTCGGGGAATACCCCCGTTCGCCCCGAAACCGGCGTCTATCGACCCGGCACTATCGAAGAGGAGTTGAAGTAGGCGTGCGGGAATGTCCGCAGCGTCGCAACACGTTGCCAGGGGTGGCGACGCTCCAAGACTGGGCGCGTGCCAGGAGGCGCCGCGCGCGTGGACGGAGCTCGTCGTGTCGAGCCCTGACGCAGAGAGAGAGCCCCGTGGCGGGCTCACTCCGTGTGAGATCGCCGGCTTTGGTGGTGTTCTCGGGAATCGGCGGGTGCGTGCGAAGTCTCATGTCGTCTGTCGCGGGGAACGCCATCGACGTCCTCGGCGGCCACGTGCTGCACGACCTAAGCGGTGCGAGGGATCGCGGTGCTCGCTGCTGTTCGTCGACACGTCGCGGTCCGGACGCCGGCGCTGATGCTCAATGGAGCGATGCGGCAATCGCGCAAAGGTGGCGGCCCATCGCCGCCACAGGAAGGAGAGTGACTCATGATGACGCGGGCCTCGACGGAGATGGACGGTAGCGTGGAGTTCCTCAACCCCGCCGGCCTGCCCCGAAACCCGGCGTTCAGCAACGTCGCGGTGGTCTCGGGCAGCGTCCGGACGATTTACATCGGCGGCCAAGACGCGGTCGACGCCGAGGGGAACATCTTCGGCATCGGCGACATCGCCGCACAGACCGAGCAGGTCCTACGCAACCTGCGCACGGCCCTGGCGGCCGCCGGTGCCGGGCCGGAGCACGTCGTGAAGTGGAACGTCCTCGTCGTCGACGGCCAGGACTTCGCTGCCGGCTACGCGGCGTTCCAGCGAGTGTGGGGCGACCGACCCAACCCTCCGCTCATCACAGCCGCCGTCGTCAAGGGCCTCGCCCATCCCGACTTCCTCGTCGAGATGGACGCGATCGCGGTCGTTCCTGCCTGACCGGCGACTCGTGAGAGCTCGAACCTTCGCAGGTTCCGAACCATGGAAGCGACCCAAGCAACTGGTCGCAACTCACGGCAACGGTAATCGCTTGGGCCGTACATCGCCGACCAAGTACAGGCCGACGTCGACGCGAGGCTCGTCTAATGGCCTGGCCGCGCTCGATTTCGGTTGCAGTGTCCGGTCCCCTCGTCGGAGGCCGTCCGGTGCGAGTGGTGGAGTGGGACCTCGTCGGGATAAAGCCCGATGCCGTCGATCGAAGCTCGTTGCTCTACGTTTAGGTTCGTTCGCGGGCGAGGACATCCACGTAGTGCGGGTTGTTCATCACCCCGAGCACGGCGCCGAACGGATCGACGACCATGCCGTGACAAATCCCGTCTCGCCGCGCGGCGTGGCCGGCTGGTGCTCGGGCGCACCGAGCGCTAGCAGGCGCTCGAACGTCGCCTCGACGTTGTTGACGTGCCAATAGGCGATCGAGCCGCCCGGCGCGTCGGCGTCGCCGGCGGGTGCGTACCGTCGATCGATGATTCCGAGCTCGCGCTGGTAGTCGCCGACGCGGAACTCGGCGTATCCCGTTCGGTCGAACATGTGTAGGTTGCGCCCGGCTACGGTTCGAGCCTGGTGGCAGACGAGTACGAGCTCGACGTCGCCGGGCGGCGCATCGCGGTCACGAGCCCGGACAAGGTCTTCTTCCGGGAGCGCGGCGAGACGAAGCTCGATCTGGTGCGGTACTACCTCGCGGTGGCTGAGCCGTTCCTGCGCGCTGCGGGTGGGCGGCCGACGTTGATGCAGCGCTTTCCCCACGGGGCGGAGGGGAGTTCGTTCTTCCAGAAGCGGGTCCCCGGCAGCGCGCCCGAGTGGCTTCGGACGACGACCGTCACGACGCCGAACGGGACGACCTCACGCGCGCTCGTTCTCGCCGACATGGCTCATGTGGTCTGGGCGGTGAACCTCGCCTGCCTCGGCTTCCACGTGTGGCCGTATCTCGCCGACGGCCCCGACGTCGCGGACGAGTTGCGCCTCGACCTCGATCCACAACCAGGGGTCGAGTTCGAGGAGGTTCGGGCCGCTGCGGTCGAGCTGCGCCGCTTGCTGGACGAGCTCGGGGTCGTCGGCTACGCGAAGACGACGGGCAACCGTGGCCTCCACGTCTACGTGCGGCTCGAGCCGCGCTGGGACTCGTACCAGGTGCGGGCGGCAGCAGTCGCCGCCGCCCGCGAGCTCGAACGCCGCCGGCCCAAGCTGATCACCGCGGCGTGGTGGAAGGAGGAGCGCGGCCGACGCGTCTTCATCGACTACAACCAGAACGCGCCACACAAGACAGTCTTCGGCGCATGGTCGGTGCGCGCCCGGCCCGGCGCCCAGGTGTCGGCTCCTCTCGCCTGGGACGAGATCGACACGCTGCACCCGGACGAGCTAACGATCGAAAGCGTTCCCAAACGGCTCACAGCCGATGGCGATCCCTGGGAGGGGATGAACGAAGCGCCCCAGTCGCTCGAGCCGCTGCTCGACCTCCACGAGCGCGACCGCGCCGCGGGTCTGATGGACGCTCCCTGGCCGCCCGTCTACCCGAAGCAGCCGGACGAGCCCCCCCGGGTCGCGCCAAGCCGGGCACGCAAAGACACGGGCTGAGGCGAGTGCGGTCACGAGGTGTGGGCGCAACTCTCGACTGCGCCCAACCGTCTGCGGATCCTGGCCGCGGCGCACGAGGTCTTCGGCGAGCGGGGCCTGCACGCGACCCTCGACGAAGTCGCGGCGAGAGCTGGGGTCGGGGTGGGCACCGTCTACCGGCGCTTCGCCGACCGCGAGGCCCTGGTCAACGCGCTCTTCGAGAGCCGGGTCGAGGAGCTCGTCGGATCGCGGAGCGGGCCGAGCGGAAGCCCGATCCCTGGGACGGACTCGTCTACTACCTGCGCGAGGGGTCCGAGTTCTTCGGGCGCAACAAAGCGCTGGAGGAGTTGCTGTTCAGCGCCTCTGGCGGACACGACTCAGTCGATCGGGTCCGCAACACGATACGCCCGAAGGTTGCCCGCGTCGTCGCCGCAGCGCAGGAGCACGGCAAGCTCCGTCCCGATTTCGCGACGCCCGACATCCCGCTGATCGAGATGATGCTGGCGGAGGTGATGGAGCTCACCGCCGGGGTCGCCCCCGACATCTGGCGCGGCTCCTCACCTACGTGATCGACGGCATCATGGTCGGCCGGGCCCGCTGAGCTCCGTAGATGCTCCGCCGTCGTTGTCCGATCTGGCTACTTCCGCGGCGCTGGAGTCCTCGGTGTGGCGGCTGGCGAACGTCGCCTCGTCCTGAGCGCTCCAGGGGCGTGCGGCCTGGATAGCGCCTGGGGAATCAGCCCGACGCGGCGCGTCTGCTCGACCGCGTTGGGGCGCGAGCTCGCGCTCGACCTCTTCAACCCACTCGAGATGCGCCTCGAGGAGCCGCCGAGCGAGCCGCAGGTTGAGCAGCAGGTACTTCCGGCGATCCGGCAGCGTGTCGGCCACCGCTTCGCTTTCGTCGAGCCGCGCCGAGACGTCCTCGATCTCCCCGCGGAGGGCCGAGATGCTCGCGCGCACCGATTCCTCGCCGATCAGATCTGTGGCGAGAACGCGTGTGATCCCTTGGTGATCCATCCGCGGAAACGGGGTCGGCTCGGCGCCCCACTCGCGCAAGGCCGCGAGCCCCTTCTCGGTGAGGGTGTAGTGCGTCCGCTCACGGGTCTTGCCCCGCTCCTTCCGTGCGCTCAAATAGCCGAGACGCTCGAGCCGCTTCGGCTCCGCGTAGTACTGACTGGCCGCACCGTAGGCGTAGATGCGGCCGCGGCGCGCCATCCGCACGAGATCGTGAGCGCCGGCGCCGCCTCGCCCGACCAGCGCCAGCACACGGTACGAGAATGGGGTCAGTTCTTGCCTTGACAAGGTCTGATCTAGAGTTATAACCTCCGAATCGGAGTCTACACAGAGGAGATGACGGCATGCGGATGACCGGCCTCGACGGAGACGTCATCGACGTAGGCTCCGAGGCGCTCGCCAGTCTCTCGGCGACCTTCGACGGGCGGGCGCTTCGCCCGCGCGATCCCGGTTTCGAGGAAGCGACCCGGATCTGGAACGGCATGATCTCGAAGCGGCCCGCCCTCGTGGTGCAGCCGCTCTCGGCCGGCGACGTCCGCGCCGCCGTCCGCTTCGCCGAAGCGAACGGCGTCCTCCTGTCGATCAAGGGCGGCGGACACAACATCGCCGGCACGTCGCTCGCCGACGGCGGCCTGACGCTCGACATGTCGCGGATGAAGACCGTCGACGTCGACGTGGAACGACGCGTGGCATACGTCGGCCCCGGATGTCTCCTCCGCGACGTCGACGGGGCGACTCAGAAGCATGGCCTCGCGACCGTGCTCGGCTTCGTCTCCGAGACGGGCGTCGCCGGCCTCACGCTCGGAGGTGGCTTCGGCTACCTGACGCGGCGCTTCGGCTGGACGGTGGACAATCTCGAGGAGGTCGAGCTCGTGACCGCCGACGGCGAGATTCGCCGCGCTGCGCTGAACGAGCACGAGGACCTGTTCTGGGCGCTGCGCGGGGGTGGCGGGAACTTCGGCGTCGTCACGCGCTTCACCTTCCGCCTCCACGAGATCGGGCCGGACGTCACTGCAGGCATCATCGTCTGGGACGCCGACGAGGCAGCGGAGGTGCTCCCTGTTTACCGCCAAATTGCTGACGAGGCGCCGCTGGAGCTGTCGCTGGGGCTCGTCATCCGCTGCGCGCCGGCGCTGCCCGTCATCCCCGAGCGCTGGCATGGCAAGCCCGTCGTCCTCGTCCTCGCCTGCCACACCGGCGACGCGTCCCGCGCCTCCCGCGACCTCGCCCCGCTGCGAGCGCTCGGTCGAACGATCGCGGACGCGATCGGCCCAAGGCGCTACGTCGAGCAGCAGTCGCTTTTCGACACGTCGCAGCCGGACGGGACCTACAACTACTGGAAGTCGGAGTTCCTTCCTCGCCTGTCCAACGAGCTCCTCGAGACGTTCCACCAACACGGAACCGAGATCGCGTCGCCGATGTCGATGCTCTGGATTCTTCAGCTCGGCGGCGCGCTGGCCGACCGCGACGCGATGAGCACGCCGTTCGGGAACCGCGACGCCGACGCGATCGTCTCAGCCGCCGCCTGCTGGGACCCCGACGTGCCGGAACACGAGCGCGACCGTGCCTGGGCGCGAAGCGCGTGGGAAGCGCTTCGCCCCTACTCGACCGGCGGCAACTACGTCAACCTCCAGACGGCCGACGACGACGACACGAGGTTGCGCGACGCGTACCGCGAGAGCTTCGATCGGCTGGCGAGCGTGAAGGCCACGTACGACCCCGACAACCTCTTCCGCGTCAACCGCAACATCTCGCCGACCGGCCTCGCGGCTGCCGCCGACGCCACGCCCGACCAGCCCTGACGCACTTCAGCCGCTGACGGGCTCAGCCGCGGTACGAGGCTGGACGGCGAGAGCTTCCGCGGCCGCTTCGTCGGCGGACATCGCCGCGCCATCGCTCCACGTTTGGTGGAACCGATCGTCGTCGAGATCCGCCTTCGCGGCCTCCAGATTCCGGCGGTTGCGCTCCCGCGCAGCCGGAAACGCCGGCGCACCGATCGCGTCGCGGATCGTCTCGGCCGCGACCAAAAGCCGCACTGCGCGCTCGGCCTCTCCCCGCAGGAGTGCACCCTCGGCGATCGCGTCGAGCAGGTAGACGACTCCTCCCTTGTGACGCATCCCGACGAGCGCCTCCAGCGACGCGTGGAGGTGCGGAAGCGCCCGTTCTGGGTCCCTGCGACCGATGTAGTACCAACCGAGGTTCGCCTGCGCGACTGCGATTTGGTGCGGCGCTCCGACCGCCTCGGCTTGGTCGAGCACCGATCGATACTCGTGGTCGCTCTCGGGCAGGACGCCCGACGTCACGCGCCACCGGTTGCGCACGTTCTGCATCATGATGGCGCCCCATCTCTCGCCGCGCTCGCCGAGGCGCCGTTCCGCCTCTCGCACCTTTTCCACGCCTGCTGTCCCGCCCGAGGTGTACATCTCGACGATCCCGAGACCGCCGGAGCAGTAGTCGATACCGTCGTCGTCGCGCAGCCCGCGGAAGGCATCGAGCGCCGCCGTGAGGTCCCTTCTGGCAGCGTCCGCGTCGCCTTGCCAAAACGCCAGGTAGCCGCGCGCGCCGAGCGCGCGAGCCCGGGCACGGGCTGACAGCCGGTCGTCGCGCGCCAGCACTCGATCCATGAGCCGCCGGCCCTCGCGCATGTAAGTGCCCGCGATCCACCAGAAGAGCCAAAGCGCCCAGCCGGCGTCCGCGAGCGCGTCGACGTCGCCCTGCTCGAGCGACCACTCGAACGCGACGCGGAACTCCTCGCCTTCGAGCTCGGCACTCCAGGCAGCCTGATCGGGCCCGCGGATGCCCGCCTGTGCTGCGCGCGCGCGCGCGAGGTAATACCGCGCGTGCGCGCTGCGAGCGTCCGCCGCCAGGCCCGACGCCTCGAGCATCTCGACGGCGAATTCCCTGATCGTCCGCAACATCTGGAAGCCCGGCGTCCGCCCGGCCGGGTCACTGCGGACGAGGCTCTTCTCGATCAGC
>DASZCE010000195.1:0-1635 GCA_035943455.1 Gaiellaceae bacterium
CGATCAGGGTGAAACCGCCCTGACGGTCGCTCCGGCTGATCCGCTGGTTGAGCCTTGCAAGCATGCTTGTAGTCCTCCTTAGGGTCCGCAAGGTCGATGGCTCAGAGCTGTGTATCGGCTGCGCGGGCGGCCGGCTGATGCCGCTTTCGGGGGATGCCGCCGGCGGCCTCGCGCGCGTGTAGAAGCCAGTAAAGGGAAGCCGTCTTCCTGCCGATAACGGCCGGTATGACGCTGCGGCTGCCGACGCGTGCACTCGCACCTGTGCTCGCCCTTGCGATCCTCGCTGGGATCGTGGCGAGCTTCATGGTCTACCGGACGATGCCGTCGGGGGCCGAAAGCTCGCTCGACGCGGCTCCCAGCCTGAAGCGCATGCCCGTGCAGAAGCCGCCGGCGGCGAAGAAGGCGAAGCCGGCCGCCAAGGCAGAGGTCACGACGCCGGCACGGCCGAAGGCAAAGGCGAAGGCGAAGCCGGCGAGAAAGCCGGTCGTGACGCCCACGCAGCCGCCGGCTCGCAAGCCTGTCGAGGCGCCCAAGGGCGATCCCGTCGATAAGCATGGCCTGCCGGTCGTCCTTGCGCGCGCGCTTCACAAGCATCGAGTCACGGTCGTTGCGCTCTACGATCCGAAGGCCGCGATCGACGGTATGGCGCTCGCAGAGGCGCGCGCCGGCGCGGCGTCGGTGAACGCAGGGTTTCTGGCGCTGAGCATCCGCAACGAGCCCCAGGTGCGGCCGCTCGCGCAGCTCCTCGGCGTTCTCGAGAGCCCGTCGATCCTCGTCTACGAGCGGCCGAACACACTCTTCGTTCGGCTGAACGGCTTCTCGGACCGCCAGACGGTCGCCCAGGCGGCAGCCAACGCACGCCGATGACTCCGGGCCGGTCGAGCCGAGTCCGGACCGCCCGCAAAGACGGTCGTCAGGTGGTCACATTGCGGCGGGCGGATCTCGACGGCCAGGTCGTCGTCCAGTGTGAGGTCTACCCGGTGAACAGCCTCCGCGTCGAGCCGATTCGCCCGGGTCCCTACCGGTTCGACACCGAGGAGGCGGCGAACGCCTTCGTCGAGGAGACCGGGCGCACGCTCGAGTACCTCGGCTGCACCGTCTCCTGATCTGGCTCGAAGCCTCGTAACTTAGAGACAGCCGATCGCGGACAGCCGGTCGCCGGCTACTGCTGCTGGTGGCCGAGCACAGAGGCCCGGGACGGCGAGCCGAGCCAGCCGCCCGGACAGCCGATCGCGGACAGCCAATCGCCGGCTACTGGTGCTGGCGGCCGAGCACAGAGGCCCGAGACGGCGAGCCGCGCCAGCGGCCGACCTCGAGCTCCACCAGATCGACCGAGACGATTGCCTCGGGGCGAATGAACCGGCCCGCGAAGAAGGGCCACGTCTGCTCCGCCGCGATAAGCGCCACGACGGCGCGGGCACTCTCCACCGCTTCCGTTTCACCCACGAACGAGCCGACCTCGAGCCGCTCGCCGTCGGACAGACGCAGTAGGACCGCCCACGCAGGCTCGACGGGCAGGGCCACCTCGGCGGCGGGCACGGGCGCGGTGGGCGCCGGCGGCGCCTGCGCGACGGGGGCCTCGGGAACCACCTGCTGGGCAGCAGGCGGCGGCTCGGGCGCCGGGAGATCAAAGGC
>DASZCE010000196.1:0-2648 GCA_035943455.1 Gaiellaceae bacterium
GCTCCAGACCGTTCTCCCGCAGCTGGCGCGGGAGCAGGTAGCGCCGCGCGATCTCCACCTTCTCCCGCTCGATGTAGCCGGGGATCTCGATGATCTCCATCCGGTCGCGCAGCGGTGCCGGGATCGGGTCGAGCTGGTTCGCCGTGGTGATGAACATCACCTTGGAGAGGTCGAAGGGCAGGTCCAGGTAGTGGTCGCGGTACGTCGAGTGCTGCTCCGGGTCGAGCACCTCGAGCATCGCGCTGGCCGGATCCCCGCGGAAGTCGGCGCCCATCTTGTCGATCTCGTCGATCAGGAAGACGGGGTTGCGCGATTCTGCGTCGCGGAGAGCGCGGATAATCGTGCCCGGCATCGCGCCGATATAGGTGCGCCGGTGGCCGCGGATCTCTGCCTCGTCCCGGACGCCACCGACGGAGATGCGGGCGAACTCGCGTCCCAGCGTTCGTGCGATCGACTGCCCGAGTGACGTCTTCCCGACGCCGGGTGGGCCGACGAAGCAGAGAATCGAGCCCGAGACGTCGTTCTTGAGCTTGGCGACGGCGAGGTACTCGATGATGCGGTCCTTGACCTTGTCGAGGTCGTAATGGTCCTCGTCGAGGATCTGCCGTGCCCGCTCGAGGTCGAGGTTGTCCTCGGTCGTCTTCGACCAGGGCAGCGACAGGATCCAGTCGAGGTACGTGCGGATCACGCCGTACTCGGCCGACGCCGAGGGAAGGCGCTCGAGCCGCCCGAGCTCGCGGTCGACCGCCTTGCGCGTCTCCTCCGGCAGCTCGGCCTCCTCGACCTGGTCGCGCAGCTCCTTCAGCTCGGCTTGCTCTGGGTCACCCTCGCCCAGCTCTTCCTGGATCGCCTTCAGCTGCTGGCGCAGGAAGTACTCGCGCTGGCCCTTCTCGAGCTCCGACTGCACCTGCGATTGGATCTTCGTGCCGAGCTCGAAGACCTCCAGCTCCCGGCTGAGGATTGCGGAGAGCTCGCGCAGGCGACGCTCGACGTCCGCCTCCTCGAGGAGGCGCTGCCGCTCTTCGGTCTTCAGCCGCAGGCTCGACGCGACCAGGTGGGAGAGGGCGCTCGCGTCCTCGACGTTCGCGGCTGCAAGCTCGAGCTCGGCGGGCAGGTAGGGGACGAGGCTGACGATCCGCCCGAAGAGCATCTCGACGTTGCGGGTCAGCGCCTCCACTTCCTTCGACTCGGTGTCGACGTCGGGAACGACGGAGAACCGGCCGATGAGGTAGGGCTCATCCTGGAGCCTCGACTCGAGCCTCACGCGCCGCAGGCCTTGCACGAGGACCCGAAGCGTGCCGTCGGGCACCTTGAGCATCTTGTGCACGATCGCGGCGGTGCCGACCTCGTAGAGATCGTCCCAACCGGGCTGCTCGACGTCGGAGTGCTTGGCGGCGACGAGTGCGAGCATCCCGTCGCGGGCGACGACGTCGTCGATCAGCTTGACCGACCGCTCCTGCCCGATCGCAAGCGGGGTCGCGGAGTCGGGGAAGACCACCATGTCCTTGATTGGCAGCACCGGCAGCGAGGGCGGAATCTCGACCTCGCCCTGCGTGCCGACGTCGATCGGCTGGGTCTCGACGTCCGTCACGCTCGCCTCCGGATCTCGATCGGGACACGCTGCGACGGCTCCGTCTTCTCTGCGATCGGGATTTCGATCGTGAGCAGGCCGCGGTCGTACCGCGCCTCAGCCTGCGGGATGTCGACGCCCGCCGGTAGCTGGACGACTCGCTCGAACGGCCCGTACTCGATCTCGATCTGCTGGTAGACGCGGCCCTCCCCCGCCTGGCGCCGCCGTTCCCCCGAGATGACGAGCGTGCCCTCCGCTGCCGTGATTTGAACCTGGTCGGGGTCGATGCCGGCGATCTCGACGACGACTGTGAACGACGCCGGTTCGGGGCTGCGGAAGGAATCGAGATTGGGCCGGAAGCCGCGGCGCAGGCCGCTCAGGCGTGAGACCTGCCAGAGGTCGGCAAAGAGTTCGTCGATCTCATCCTTGAGGTTCTTTCTTCTCGCCATGCTGCCGTTCAATCGTAGCCTTGACATGGCTGCGAGCCCGCTTTAACTTAGTCACCACTAGCTTAGCGACCACTAACTTCGTGGAAGGGGAGAACGTACTGATGGCAGGTTGGGCTCGGACGATGATTCGGTTCCGGTGGGTGGTACTCGCCACATGGATCGTGCTCGTTGTCATTGCAGGGATGGCGTCCGCGGGTCTCTCGGACCTTTTGACGAATCGCTTCGTCCTCCCAGGAGCGGAGAGCGAGAAGGCAGGCCAGATCCTCGAGCGGAACTTCGGCCAGAAGCCGGAAGGATCGTTCTCGCTCGTCGTCGAGGGGAAGCCCGGCGCTGCGCAAGCGCTTCTCGCCCCCACCCGTGCCGCCGCCGATCGTGCGGCGGGCGAGCTGCCGACGGGGAAGGTGGTCGGCGTCCGGCCGGTGTCGGCGAACGTCGTCAGCGCGACCATCGCTTCGGAGCTGCAGCCTGCCGACGCCAAGAGCCACACCAACGCGATGCGGAAAGCCGCGGGCGGGATCCCCGGCGCCCAGGTCTACCTGACTGGGCAATCGGCGCTCGAGAGTGACCTCGAGCCCGTCCAGAACCGGGACCTCCAGGTCGGCGAGCTCTATATCGCGATCCCCGTGGCC
>DASZCE010000197.1:0-6954 GCA_035943455.1 Gaiellaceae bacterium
CCCGTCCCCGCCGGGCCGATCGCGAAGGTGACGGTGTGATTGCGGATCGAGTCGACGTAGCGCTTCTGCATGACCGTCTTCGGCGCGATCTTCTTTCCCCGATGCCGCCAGACGACATCCTCGAAGACGTCGCGGACGTCCTCCCCCTTGTCGAGCACGCCGAGTACGGCGTCGACCGTGGACGGGCCGATCTCGTGGCCACCCGCGACGAGGTCGACGATCTCGTCGATCACCGTCCGCGCCTGCCCGACGTGGGCGTCGTCCCCCTCGATCGTCAGGCGGTTGCCGCGGAGATGGATCGTGCAGCGCAGGCGCTCGCGGAGGGACGCGAGCACGCCGTCGCCGATGCCGGCCAGCTCGGCGGCGACCTCGTTCGGCACGGACAGGGTTTCCTGCACGCGCTCAGTGTAGGTTGGATCGGTGGCCGTCCCAATCGAACGTCGGGACGAGGAAGCCGCGCTCGAGTACGTGCTCGAGACGGCGAAGCGGTACCTCGCCGAGCTCGACCACTCCCCCGCGCTTCCCGCCACCGGCACGCGGTTCGAAGGAGCGCTTCCCGAGGACGGCGACGGCGCGCTGGCCGCACTCCGCGAGCTCGTCGCCGGCTCGGACGTCGCGACCCGCTCGTCCGGGCCGCGGTTCTTCCACTTCGTCGTCGGCGGCACGACCCCCGCCGCGCTCGGCGCCGACTGGCTGACCTCGCTCCTCGATCAGAACGCGTTCTCGGCCGCCAGCTCGCCGTACGGCTCGCAGCTCGAGGACGTCGCGATCCGCTGGCTGCTCGACCTGTTCGAGCTCCCGTCGTCGTGGGGCGGCGTCCTCACCACCGGCGCGACGATGGCGAACTTCGTCGGGCTGGCCGCCGCCCGCCGCTGGTGGGCCGAGCAGCACGGCGTCGACGTCGACGAGCGAGGGTTCGCGGGCTTGCCCGCGGTGCCCGTCTTCTCGAGCGAGTACCTCCACGTGAGTGCTCGCAAGGCGCTGGCCATGCTCGGGATGGGGCGCGATTCCGTCCGCATCGTCGATGCCGAGTGGCTCGAATCCGGACTCCGCGAGTTGAAGGGTGCTCCCGGGATCGTGATCGGCAACGCCGGCGACGTCAACACGGGCGACTTCGACCCGATCGCCCGCTTCGCCGCGCTCGCCGACGAGCATCGCGCCTGGCTGCACATCGACGGTGCGTTCGGCCTCTTCGCGCGGCTGACGCCGAAGGCAGCGGCGCTCGCCGAAGGCGTCGAGCGAGCGGACTCGGTAATCGCGGACGGCCACAAGTGGCTCAACGTCCCCTACGACTGCGGCTTCGCCTTCGTCCGCGACAGCGCCTACCTCCGTCCACCCTTCCAGCTCGCCGCCGCCTACCTCCCGAGCGATGAACGCCCGAGCCCCGAGGCGTCACGAAGGGCCCGCGCGCTCGCGGTCTGGGCGACGCTGCGGGCCTACGGGCGGACCGGCTACCGCGCGATGGTCGATCATCACCTGGCGCTTGCCGGCCGCCTCTCCCGCCGTGTTGATGACGAGCCCGAGCTCGAACGGCTGGCGGAGACGAAGCTCAACATCGTCTGCTTCCGTTTCCGGCCGCCGGGAGTCGCAGAGGCGGAGCTGGACGACCTGAACCTCGCACTCGGACGCGCCGTGCTCGAAGACGGCCGCGTCTTTTTCGGGACGACGCGCTACGAAGGCAAGGTGGCCTTCCGGCCCGCGATCGTGAACTGGCGGACGACCGAGCGCGACGTCGATCTCCTCCTAGACGTTCTCCTCGAACTCGGAGCGAAGGTCTAACGACGGCTCGGTTCGAGCTCGAGTTCGAGGATACGTTCGTAGAGCGGTCGCTTGACCTCGGTCGCTGGCTTCCCTACTACCTCCCGCACTGGAGCTCGCGCGAGCGCGCAGCGGCTCGCTATGAGGTGGGCGACGGCTGCTTGCGGCTCCTGATCACTCTCGATCAGCAGCCCTGGTGCCCCGAGTACGACGGCGACGTGCGCGTGTCGTCGCTGCAGACGGGCCTCTTCGCCGGTCCCGTCGGTAGCAGCGTCGGCCAGCACCGGTTCAACCCCGCGGCTGTCGTCCGCGAGGCGCAACCCAACGTGCGTCTGTACACCCCGCTGTACGGCCGGATCGAGCTGCGCGCAAAGGCGCTCGGCGATCCGCAGACGATGGTCTCGCTCTGGCTGATCGGCTACGAGGACGAGCCGGCCCGCTCGGCGGAGATCTGCGTCTGCGAGATCTTCGGGCGGGATGTTCGCCCGGACCACGCCTCGATCGGGATGGGCGTCCATCCCTTCAGCGACCCGTCGATCGTCGACGACTTCTCGGCCGAGGAAGTGCCGATCGACGCCCGCGAGTTCCACGTCTACGCCGCCGAATGGACGCCCGAGCAGGTCGCGTTCTTCGTCGATGAGGAGCTCGTGAAGACCGTCGCGCAGTCGCCCTCCTACCCGATGCAGCTGATGCTCGGGATCTACGAGTTCGGCGAGAGGGCGACGGGCGCCTACCCGAAGGAGTTCGTCGTCGACTACGTCCGCGGCTACCGCCTCGCCGCCTGAGTCCGCTCGACTACGCGAGCTTCTCGCGCACGAGCTGACTGACTTGTGCGCCGTCGGCACGGCCGGCAACCTGCGGCATCACGTCCGCCATCACGCGGCCGAGATCGCGCAGGCTCGTCGCCCCGTTCTCGGCGATGGCGTCGTCGATGATCTCCTCGAGCTCCTCCTCGCTCAGGGGCTCGGGCATGAAGTCGGCGAGGACGTCGAGCTCGAGCGCCTCCGCGTCGGCCTGCTCCTCGCGCCCCGCCGCGCGGAAAGCCTCTTCCGCCTCCTGCCGGCGCTTGCGCTCGCGCTGCAGCACCTGGAGCTCCTCCTGGTCGTTGAGCGGCCGCTGCAGCTCCTTCTCCGCTGACTGCAGGCTGCTGAGGATTAGCCGGAGGGCGTCGCGGCGCGCGTTGTCGCGCTCCCGCATCGCCTCCCTCAGCTCCTCCTGGATCCGTGCGATCAGACTCATGGCGCAACCTCCCGCTTACCTGAGCGACGTCTCACTCCGGCGTCCCGTGCACCCGGCCGCCGAGCACGTGCCAGTGGAGGTGGAAGATCGTCTGACCCGCGCTCCGGCCGACGTTGACGATTACGCGGTAGTCCTCGAGGCCCGCCTCGCGCGCTGTCTCTGCAACGAACTCGAGCATGCGCTTGGCCTCGTCGGGCGGAAACGCCGACACGTCCCTGAAGGTGTCGACGTGGCGCTCCGGAAGCACGAGCAGGTGCGTCTCGGCCTTCGGATTGATGTCGCGGACGGCGACGAATCCGTCCGCCTTGGCAACATGGTCGCCTTCGCGGACGAGCTTGCAGAACAGACAATCGGCGTTCGTCACGCGGCGACGATCCCTTCGTCGGTGACGGCGGCGCCGCGGACAGGCAGCAGCTCGCCGATCGGCGCCTCGGCGGTCACGAGCCAGGGCGAGTAGTCGTCGCCGTAGCCGCGACCCGGCCGGTCGACCAGGACGACGTCCTCGCGGTCGAGCTTCTGGCGCCAGTGCATCAGGCACGCCTCGTGGGAGGCGGTTCGGAGACGCGCGCCGCGCTCCTTCTTCACCGCTGCGGGAACGGTGTCCGCCGCGGACGTCACAGTCCCGGGCCGCGGCGAGTACGGGAAGACGTGGACCTTCGTGATCCCGGCATGTTCGACGACCCGGAGCGTCTGCCGAAAGGCTGCCTCATCCTCGCCGGGGAAGCCCACGATCACGTCCGTCGTCAGATTGAAGTCGGCGAGCGGCTCGAGCCGGCGGAGGTAGGTCTGCGCGGTGTAGCGCCGACCCATCGCACGAAGGATCGCGCCGTCGCCGGACTGGAGCGGGACGTGCAGGTGCTTCCCGACGACCGGCGACTCCCGCAGTGCCGCCACGAGCTCCTCGTTGACGTGGTTGACCTCGATCGACGACAGCCGCAGCCGCTCGAGCCCCTCGACGGCACCGGCCTCGCGAACGAGCCGCGCGAGCGTGTAGCCGGCGTTCCGGTCGCGGTAGCAGCCGAGGTTGATGCCGGTGAGGACGACCTCGCGGTGGCCCTGCCGAACCCTCTTCGCGACCTCGGAGAGCACTGCGGCAGCGCTCCGGCTGCGTGAGCGGCCGCGGACGAGCGGGATCACGCAGAAGTTGCAGGAGAAGCTGCAGCCGTCCTGGACCTTGACGAACGCGCGGACCCGGTCGAGGCGGGAATCAGCCTGGACGCAGCCGATGGGACCGACGTCGCCGGCGACGATCTCGGGGGTTTGCTCGGGGGTCGCTCGAATCACCGAAACGTTGCGGGGTAACGTCGCGAGGGCATCGCCGGCAAGATTGGCGGCGCAGCCGGTGACGTAGACACGCCGGTGGCTCCGGGCGGCGCGCGCCGCGGCCTGCCGCGATTTCGCGACCGCCTCGTTCGTCACACAGCAGCCGTTGATCACCGCGATCTCGGCGTCGTCACCGCCCTCGACATGTCCGTCCGCGAGCAGGCGGTCGCGTAGCGCCTGCGCGTCCGCGTGCGAGACCTTGCAGCCGAGAAAGCGGACCAAGAACGTCGCCATGAGAGGCGCAAATCTACTGGCGTTCGAACAGATCCGCGGCCCAGCCGCCGTCGATGCGGCGCTCACGATGCACGAACCCCGTGAGGCGCGGCATGCGCGCGTGGAAGTAGCCGGACGCGACGAGCAGGTCGGCCTCGAGGCGTCCGCCGAGCGCCTCGACCGAGGCCAAGTCGATATTCGCGAGCGCCAGGTCGCTCGCCGGCAACCGCTCCGAGAGCGCGTCCGCCTGCCGTACGTCGACTCGGACGCCGTTGACGTGCGCATTACGCGTCGTGGCGTCGATGGCTGCGGGGTCGCGGTCGATCGCGATCACCGGATGGAACCCCAGCTTCGCGGCCGCGACGGAGAGGACGCCGGAGCCGCAGCCGACGTCCAGCAGGCTGCCGGGGTCCCGTTCGAGCAGGAGCTCCAGGCAGAGGCGAGTCGTCGGGTGGGAGCCGGTGCCGAACGCCCGCCCCGGATCGATCGTGATCGCGATCGCGTCGGCCGGCGGCTGCTCCCACGGCGGCCCCACCCAGAGAGAGCCGATCCAGAGCGGCCGGTGAAACTCTCGCCAGCGCTCTTCCCACCCCGGCTCGACCGGCTCGGCGGAGATGTCTGAGAACGCCTCCCGCAGGCGCTCTTCGCCGGCCGCGTCGGTGTAGGCAACGAGCGCACCGGCGATCTCCTCGAAGCCCTCGGGGTGCAGCTCGAGCAGCCGCGCCCGCGCCTCCTCGAGCGAGCCCGCCGGTACGGCGACCGAAACGCGCCAGAGCTCAGGCCCGCTCAGCGGAACGCGCTCTTCAGCTTGTCGAAGAAGCTTTCGTCGGGCCGGTAGGTGTCGTCGTCGGCCGAGCGCTCGAACTGACCGAGCAGCTCACGCTGCTCGTCGGTCAGCTTGCGCGGCACCGCGACGTTGACGAGCACGCGCTGGTCGCCGCGGCCGAACCCCTGGAGGACGGGCATCCCGCGCCCCCGGAGAACGACCACCTCCCCCGGCTGTGTCCCCGGCTCGAACTCGAGCTCGGTCTCACCGTCGAGGGTCGGGATCGTGACCCGTGCCCCCAGCGCCGCTTGGGTCATCGTCAGGTCGACGGTCGTGAAGATGTCGTCCCCCTCCCGGACAAAGCGTGGATCGGGCTTGACACGGACACGCACGTAGACGTCGCCCGCACGCCCGCCGAGCACGCCCGAATGGCCCTTGCCCGAGAGGCGGATCCGCTGCCCGTCGTGGATCCCGGGCGGGACCTCCACCTCGAGCTTCCGCTCGTCGAGCACCTGCCCGGATCCCTCGCAGTCCCGGCACGGATGCTCTATCAGCCGGCCGCTTCCGCCGCATGCCGGGCACGTCCGCGTACGCACGAACTCGCCGAAGGCGCTTCGAGTGACCTGCTGGAGCCGGCCGTGACCGTGACAGGTCGGGCACGTCGACACCTCGGTACCCGGTTCGATCCCAGTCGACTGGCAGCGGCCGCAGGGGACGGCGACCCGGAACGGCACCGCCCGCGTCGTTCCGGTCGCGGCCTCTGCGAGCTCGATGTCGACGTCGGCGGCGATGTCCGCCCCGCGCGCGCGGCCGCGCATCGTCTGCGAGAGCAGGTCGTCTCCGAAGAACGCGGCGAAGATGTCCGCGAGGTTCCCGAAGTCGAAGGTCGTCGGCCGAAAGCCGCCGCTCCTCAGCCCCGCGTGCCCGAAGCGGTCGTAGAGCTCCCTCGTCTCGCTCTTCGACAGCACCTCGTAGGCCTCCACCGCCTCCCGGAAACGCTCCTCCGCGTCGGGAGCTTCGGAGACGTCGGGATGCAGCTCGCGTGCGAGCCGCCGAAACGCCCTCTTGATCTCGCCCTCGCCGGCGTCGCGCCGGACGCCGAGCACCTCGTAGTAGTCGCGTTCTGCCGTCGCCATCCAGCTCCCAGGTTAGCCCCGGCTTCGGCCCTGTCCCCTAGTTTTCGGCGTAGATCTCCTCGACGAAATGGGAGAGCTCGCGCGCGGCGGCCCGCACGGATCGGATCGCCTTCTCGTAGTCCATGCGTTGCGGACCCAGGAGGCTGACCGCCCCGAGCCGCCGGTGGTGCAGCCCGTAGGCGGCCCCGACCAGCGAGGCGTGCCGCAGACCGGGATGCGCCAGCTCGACGCCGAGGCGGACGAACGGCCCCTCCTTGCCGAGCGCCTCGCTCAGCAGGGCGAGCAACGCCGCGCGCTGCTCCAGCACCTCCAGCAGCGGAAAGTAGTCCGGCAGATCCTCACTCCGCACCGCGCCGAGGAGGTGAGCGGCGCCGCCGACGAATAGTCGCTGCTCCTCAGAGCCTGCAGCGTCGGTGAACGTGGGCCGAAGCAGCTCGAGGAATCCGCGCTCTCGCTCGGAGAGCTCCGCCTCCGCGAACGCCTGCCGCAGTCCTCGCGAGCCCAGGGGCAACCCGGCCG
>DASZCE010000198.1:0-2503 GCA_035943455.1 Gaiellaceae bacterium
TTATGTGGGTGATCGGAGATCACTTCGCCCCTTCGGGGCTCACATAATGCTGGATCCATGCGGGTGATCGAGCCGCTCCGCCGCCTCGCGATCACCCGCATATCCAACACAGCAACCTCGGGATCACCTCCGTCTACCTGCAAGGCATCGACAGCGGCGAGATCATCGAGACCGTGCACGCCCGACGAGCGCCGATGATTCCAGTCAGCGCATCCGCGCGACTCTGATTCATCCGCCAGGCGCGGCGCAGCTCATCGCGCATTGCGACACTCCGCGCTTCACGCTCGAGGCCGTGGCCGGGTCGCCTAGCGTTTACCTGCGATGGACCACCTCGCGATTCCCGTTAGCGACCGGGAGCGCTCGCGCCGCTTCTACGAGACCTATTTCGGCTTCGGGGCCCGGCCGGCGCGGCGGTACGACGACGGCGTCCTGATGCTCTACGACGCGAAGGGATTCGCGCTCGCGCTCGGTCTGGCTGAGGAGAGGATCGCCCCACCCACCTGGATGCACTTCGGCGTCGGGATGCGCGATCGCGAGGCCGTCCGCGCGCTGCGCGACCGCCTCGCCGCGGACGGCGTAGAGCTGGTCGAAGAGTGGGACGAGCCGGACTACGCGAGCGTCAAGTGCCGCGACCCGGACGGTTACATCGTCGAGGCCGCATGGGAGCCTGAGCGGTGAAGATCGATGTCCGGAGGGATCCCTGCGCTGCCCAAGCGCGATGATTTTTCGCTGCCCTGGCCGTCACACGAATATGACCTCCTCGACGCAAGATCCCAACACACAGCTCGACCGCCGCTCGTTCACCATCAGCGTGCAGCGCTATCGGCGCGAGCTGCACGTCCACTGTTACCGGATGCTCGGCTCCTTCGAGGAGTCCGAGGATCTCGTCCAGGAAACCTTCCTGCGCGCGTGGCGCCGGCGTCAGACGTTCGAAGGCCGCTCCTCGCTCCGCGCCTGGCTCTACAGGATCGCGACAAACGCCTGCCTGGACGCCCTCGACAAGCGCCCCCGCACCGTGTCCGCGAACGGTGAGGTGCTGTGGCTACAGCCCTATCCCGACGAGCTGTTGGAAGAGCTCGTCGGCGCCGGCGACGACCCGGAGGCCACCGTCGTCTCGAGGGAGACGATCGAGCTGGCCTACCTGGTCGCGATCCAGCGCCTGGTCCCGCTGCAGCGCGCGGTGCTGATCCTCCGGGACGTCCTCGGCCTCTCTGCCAAGGAGACCGCGAGCGTGCTCGAGACGAGCGTGCCCGCCGTCAACAGCGCTCTCCAGCGCGCGCGGGCAGCGATGGGCGACCACCTGCCCGAGCGCCGCGAGGAGTGGCCGTCCGGCACGGACGTGACGGCGGCGGAGCGCGAGCTTCTGGACCGCTACGTCGAGTACAGCGAGGGACCGGACCCGATCGCTCTCAAGCGGCTCCTGAGCGAGGACGTCCGCTTCTCGATGCCGCCGCAGCCCGGCCTCTGGCAGGGCCGCGACGAGGTGGTGCAGTCCTGGATCGACGGCGGCTTCGGCTCGGAGGCATTCGGCTCCCTCCGCTGCCTGGTCACCCGCGCCAACCGCCAGCCGGCGGTGGCGAACTACGTGCGCAAGCCCGGCGACGAGGGCTACTCCCCGATGGCCCTCGACGTCGTCCGCATCGTGGACGGCGAGGTCGCGGACATCGTGACCTTCGACGGCTCCGTGTTCCCCTGGTTCGGCCTGCCCGAGTCGCTCTGAGCGAGCGGTGGCTATTGGGCCTCGCGCATAGCGACACTCCGCCGACCCGCGGAGTCACTGGCGTAAGCAGGCGATTGCGAAAGCGGAGACGTGAGAGGCAACGCGGCGGCGCTGCTGCTCCTCGTCCAAGGCGGGACCGCGGGGCCGACCGGCGACGCACTCCCTCCGACCGCTGGACGATCTGCAGGCACAACGCCTGCAAGGGGTCCCGCTACGCGACGATCTGGGAGCTGAATGAGTGATTCCATGTCGAGAAGCTCTGACCGGCTCCGCTCACCAGTGGAGGGCCTCGACAGGCGCGGCCACGACACCAGGAGACCTATGACGATTCAGCGGATGGACAACGTTCTCATCGTGGTCGATGACCTCGAGGCTGCTAAAGCGTTCTTCGCCGAACTCGGTATGGAGCTGGAAGGCGAGGCGACGAACGAGGGGCGTTGGGTGGACCGCGTCGTCGGGCTCAACGACGTCCGTGCCGACCTCGCCATGATGCGGACCCCGGACGGCCACGGCCGGGTCGAGCTGACGAAGTTCCACACACCGCCGGCGGTCAGAGCCGAGCCGGAAAGCGCGCCGGCGAACACGCTGGGCATACGCCGCATCATGTTCGCTGTCGACGACGTCGACGACGTCGTTGCCCGTCTGCGCAGCCACGGTGCCGAACTCGTCGGCGAGATCGCGCAGTACGAGGACATCTACCGGCTCTGCTTCCTGCGTGGCCCTGAGGGCATCATCATCGGACTGGCCGAGCAGCTCAGCTGAAACCTCCATGGGTGCGGCCGG
>DASZCE010000199.1:0-5270 GCA_035943455.1 Gaiellaceae bacterium
AAAAAAGCCCGCCGCCGCAAGGCGTGACGGGCCCGAAGGCTCGCGTGTCGGCTGGGCGATCCATCAGTCGCTCGACCTCCACCTCAACACACTCTGATTTTACACCGGGTTCGGGAGGTCGAGAAACTCCCATTCCAGGCCGAACCGCTCCGCGAGCTTCTCGGCCAGCGCGTTGATCCCGAACGTCTCCGTTGCGTAATGCCCGCCGGCCAGGAAGTGGGCGCCCAGCTCGCGTGCCGCGTGCAGCGTCGGCTCAGCCGGCTCGCCGGTGACGAACGCGTCGTAGCCGAGGGCCGCGACCTTTGGAAACAGCCGTGCGGCGCCCCCAGTGACGACGGCCACGCGCCCGATCCGCTCGGGGCCGCCGTCGAACACCTGCGGCGTCTGTCCGGTCGCCTGCTCGAGCCGGCGGGCGAGCTCGGCGAGGGTGACCGGCGGTTCGACCGTCCCCCCGAACCCCCATTCGAGGAGGCGCTCTCTGGAGTCGATCCCCAGCCGCCCAGCCAGGAGCGCGTTGTTGCCGACCTCTGGGTGCGCGTCGAGCGCGAGGTGGTAGGCCGC
Source organism: Gaiellaceae bacterium (assembly GCA_035943455.1). Taxonomy (GTDB): domain Bacteria; phylum Actinomycetota; class Thermoleophilia; order Gaiellales; family Gaiellaceae; genus JACDAN01. The sequence goes on from DASZCE010000199.1 coordinate 562, forward strand.
GAGCGTGATGTCCGCGTCGAACAACGCTTTCAGCCGCCCCTTCATCTGCCGGTCGACGACGCGCGGGTCGTTGTCCCACAAGAGCCCGTGATGGACGATCAGGTGCTGGGCGCCGGCCTCCGCGGCCCGCTCGAACAGCTCCCGGGAGCACGAGACGCCGGCGGCAACCTTGGAGACCTCCTCGGCTCCGACCACTTGCATGCCCTGCGGGCCGTAGTCCTGAAAGGCATCGAGGTCCAGGAGCTGCCGCGCGTGCTCGAGGATGTCGTCGCGGCGCGCCACGCGTTCCAATCTAGTCGGCGACGCGACCGGATTCCGGACGCTGAGCGGCGGCGGAGCCGGGCTCCGCCCGGCGGGGGCCGCCGCCGCCCAGAACCGATCGGGGTGCCCAGATTTGAACTGGGGACCTCTCCGACCCGAACGGAGCGCGCTACCAGGCTGCGCCACACCCCGAAGCAGGACAGGTTAGCCGAGGTTCCGATGGACGATCGCCGTGCAGCGGTCCTCGACGTAGTCGAGGCCGGCCTCCGTTGCGATGCGTCTCGCTTCCGGCGACCGGAGCCCGAGCTGGAGCCAGAACGCCTTCGCGCCGGCCTCCACCGCCTCGCGTGCGTGGCCCGCCACGGCGTCCTCGCGCCGGAAGACGTCGACGAGATCGATCGGCTCGTCGATGTCTGTCACCGAGGCCACACACGGTATGCCCAGCACCTCGCTGCAACTGAGCGGACGCACGGGGATGACGCGGTAGCCCTGCGCGAGGAGATAGCGCATGACGCCGTGGCTCGGACGAGAAGGGTTCGGCGAGGCGCCGACGAGGGCAATCGTCTTCGCCTCGCGCAGGATCTGCTCCGGGCTCCGCATACGGTGAGAGCTATCCTGCCAGCCGATGTCCGGCACGCTGCGCGTCGCCTGCGTCCAGCTCACGAGGCGGGCGGACAAGGCGGCAAATCTCGAGAAGGCCGATCAGCTGGTCGCAAAGGCGGCGGCGACGGGAGCCGACATCGTCGTGCTTCCGGAGAAGTGGAACGCGATCGGCGATCCGGAGGTGCTCCACGCTGCCGCGGAAACCCTCGAGTCCGGCGAATCCGTCGAGGCTCTCGGACGCTGGGCGCAGACGCACGGCGTCACGATCGTGGGCGGGTCGATCACCGAGCGGCGCGAGGGTCGCGAGAAGCTGTCGAACACCAGCGTGGTCGTCGATCCTCAGGGCGAAGTCGTCGGCGTCTACCGGAAGATCCACATGTTCGACGTCGAGGTGGGCGGCCACGTGTACCGCGAGTCCGATGCCGAGGAACCCGGCGACGAACCTGTCGTCGTCGACGTGGAGGGATGGCGCGCGGGGCTGACCGTCTGCTACGACGTCCGCTTTCCGGAGCTCTACCGGATCCTCGCGCTCGAGGGCGCCGAGCTCGTGACGGTGCCTGCCCATTTCACGCTCTACACCGGCAAGGATCACTGGGAGCTCTTGCTCAGAGCCCGGGCGGTGGAGAACCAGTACTACGTCGTCGCGGCGGCCCAGATCGGCGAGACCCGCCCCGGAAGGCTCAGCTACGGTCGCTCGCTGATCGCCGATCCTTGGGGAACGGTGATCGCGATGGCGCCCGACGATGAGACGGTGATCACTGCCGAGCTGGATCGCCGACGGCTCGAGGACATCCGGGCGCGGCTGCCGTCGCTCGCATCGCGGCAGGCGAACGCGTACCGGTGGCCAACTCCGACTCCCTAGGGCGATGGACATCCAGGCAGTGCTCTTCGATCTCGACTTCACGCTGGCGAAACCCGGTCCCGACCTTGGGCCCGAGGGGTACCAGCGTCTTGGTCGTCGCTTCGGGCTGGAGCTCGACCCATCGCGCTACAAGGAGGCGCGCACGAAAGCGGTGGAGGGACTGAGAAAGCACCCGGACTTCCGCCACGACGAGGAGATCTGGGTCGCCTTCACCGAGCGGATCATTCGCGGCATGGGCGGCGACTCGGACCGGGCCTACGAGTTTGCCGTCGAGATGACGAAGGCCTGGGAGCACGCGTACAACTTCGACCTCTACGACGACGTCCCGCCGGTGCTCGCCGAGCTGCGCCGGCACGGCCTCAAGCTCGGGATCGTCTCCAACACGGGGCGCGACGTCCACGAGTTCCTCGCGCACCACAACCTCGAGGTCGACGCTGCTCTCTCGTCGCGAGTCCACGGAAAGGTGAAGCCGCACCCGACGATCTTCCGGGCGGTTCTCGACAGCCTCGGCGTTGACGCCGAGCGGGCCGCGATGGTCGGCGATTCGCCGGAGGACGACCTCGAGGGAGCCCGAAGGCTCGGAATGCACGCGTTTCTCGTCGACCGAGAGGGCGTGTACCCAGCCGGTGATGACCGGCTCCCGGACCTGTTCGCTCTGCCGGCGGCGCTCGGGCTTCGGCCCTAAGAGCTTCGCGCGAACTCCGCCGCGGCCTCCTCGAGGGTCGCCACCGGCCCGACGCAGACGTCCTCCCGGTTGAAGAGCTCGAGCCAGGCCGCGAGCGGTCTGGCGGCGAAGGTCTCGGCGAGGGCGTCGCCGAGCTCCTCCTGTGCCGCGGGATCGAACTGGCGCGAGGTGAGCTCCTCGCGGCCGACGAGCTCGCAGAGTCGCTCGAAGAACTTTGGCTCGAGCGCGGCAACGGTGAGATGCCGACGGTCGGCCGTCTCGTAGATGCGGTAGCAGGCGAGCCCGCCGGTCAGCAGCTTCGGCATCGGCTCGCCGTTCAGGCGGTGGGCGGCGAAGTCGTGCGTCTCGTGCGTCATCGAGATGACGATGTGCGCTCCTCGGCCCGATCGCCCTCGCTCGAGCAGGGCGGCCAGGATCCGATTGACGGCGGTCAGCGAGCCGGCGGCGAGATCTGAGATCTGAGCGGGCGGCAGCGCCGGCGCCGTGTCCGACAGAAGGCCGGCCCAGCCTTGGTAGTTGAGGTCGTGGCCGGCGCGGTTCTCGTGCCTACCGCCGTGCCCGAAGCCGGTGATCGAGCAGTAGACGACCGTCTCCGGCAGGTCGGCCGGCCCGATCCGGAGCCGCTCGGCTACACCGGGACGGAAGCCCTCGAGCACGACGTCGGCCGCGGCGCATAGCTCCCTGACCGGTTCCGGCTCCGCCTTGAGGTCGCACGTCATCGACTCCTTGCCCGCGTTAAGCGCGTGGTACCAACCAGGGGCAAAGTCGCGCATCGGATCGCCGCCCGGCGGCTCGACGTGCACGACGCGAGCCCCGAGGCGAAGGAGCTCACGGCTGGCGAACGGGCCGGGCAGGTACCGCGTGAGATCGACGACGAGGACTCCCGCGAGCGGCCGCACCTCGAAGGGGGACCCCACGAGCCCCGCTATGAAGCGGAGGTAACCGGCTCCCGCGCTGCCGCCGCGACCGCGAGGGCGGGGCCCCAGGCGGCGAGCGGCGACATCTCGCCGTCCCGCCCATTCAGCTGGCGGTACCCGAGCGCGTGCTCGGCCTGCATTAGCTTGTGGATCTCTGTGGTGCCCTCGTAGATGAGCGGCGCCCGCGCGTTCCGGAAGTAGCGCTCGATCCCGTATTCCGCCGAGTACCCGTACGCGCCGTGCACCTGGATCGCCAGGTGCGCGGCTCGAAACGCCGACTCCGTCGCGTGCCACTTCGCGAGCGACGTCTCGCGCGTGTTGCGCTTGCCCTCGTCCTTCATCCACGCCGCCTGCATCACGAGCAGCTTCGACGTCTCGTAGCCGAGGACCATCTCGGCGATCATGTCCTGGACGAACTGGTTGCGGCCGATTGGCCGCCCGAACGTCTCCCGCACGCGGGCGTACTCGACCGAGCGCTCCAGGCAGGCGCGGATGACGCCGCAGGCGCCCGCTGCGACGGTGAACCGCCCCTGGTCGAGCCCGTACATCGCGATCTCGAAGCCCTGGCCCTCGTCGCCGACGAGGTTCTCGGCGGGGACTTCGACGTTCTCGAAATACAGCTCGCCCGTGGAGCCCGCCCAGACCCCGAGCTTGTGCTCGATCTCGCGCGTCGCCACTCCGGGCCAATCGCGCTCGACCACGAAGGCGGAGATGCCCTTGTGCTTCGCCGACGGATCGGTCTTCGCGAAGACGAGCTGGTGGTCGGCGACCCTGGCATACGAGATCCAGTTCTTCTGTCCGTTGAGGATGTAGGCGTCGCCTTCGCGCCGGGCGGTCGTCCGCATCGCGGCGACATCAGACCCGGCCGCCGGCTCGGTCAAGCCGAAGCAGCCGAGCTTCTCCCCCCGCGCCTGCGGCACGAGGTAGCGCTGCTTCTGCTCTTCGGTCCCGTAGCGGAGGAGAGGCAGGGAGTTCAGCCCCACGTGTACGGAGATGAGCGTGCGGAACGCGGCCTCGCCGCGCTCGATCTCCTCGCATGCGAGCGCCTCGGAGACGAAGTCGAGGCCGGCGCCGCCGTACTCCTCCGGGATGACGATTCCAAGCAGCCCGAGCTCGGCCATTCCTTCGATCACGTCGAGGTCGAGCCGGTGCGCGATGTCGTTCTCGATCGCGTTCGGGAGGATGCGCTCGTCGACGAACGCGCGTACGGTTTCCTGGGTGAGCCGCTGCTCGTCGGTGAGCTCGAAGTCCACGGGGCAAGTCTACGGCTCGGCGTTCTTCGCCTTTGCGTTCCTGGTGGCGCTGGCCGCCGACGGTGGAGGGTTCGACGCGACGAGCTGGGGCTGGAGCACGGTCGTTCCGGCCGCCGTGGCCGCGGGCC
>DASZCE010000200.1:0-8578 GCA_035943455.1 Gaiellaceae bacterium
TCCCCAATCATCGCCGTCAGTCCGGTCTCGTGGAAGACCTCGCGCTGACGTCCTTTGAGACGGGCAAAGCCCAGAATGACACCCCGTCGGCGAAGGTCATCTCCGAGCTGCTTCAGCATGTCGACTGCCGTCGAGTCGAGGTACACGAACGCCTCGGCGTTGACCAGGAGCCAGGAAGGCTTCGGCTCCGGAGCAACAAGAGCGAGCACCTGCTGGCGAAAGTACTCGGCATTCGCGAAGAAGAGCGGCGCGTCGAAGCGATACACGACCAAGCCAGGAACTGTCTGCGCGGTGTCGTAGCCCTCGACATCGTGGTAGCCGTCGACGTCGTGCACCTTTCCGAGCACGGCGTCATGAGGACGAACTGTCCGGTACACGAAGACCGCGATCGAGAGTCCGATGGCAACCGCTAGTCCTCCCAGGACGCCGAACACGAGAACGCCGAAGAGCGCCACGAGCGCGAGCCCCACCTCGTCGGCGCGAACGCGGCGGAGACGCCAGATCGAGGTGAAGTCGAAGAGCGCGAGTGCGGCGATTACGAGCACGACTCCGAGCGCCGCCTTCGGAAGTGGCTCGATCAGCGACGTCGCGAAGAGCGCGATCACCGCGACGACACCGGCCGTGGCCAGCCCCGTGACCTGCGTCCTCCCACCCGTCGCGTCGTTCAGCGCCGTTCGCGAGCCCGAAGCCGAGACGGGGAAGACTCCCGAGATTCCGGCTGCGAGATTCGCGCCGCCTAGCCCCGCAAGCTCTCGGTTGGCGTCAATCTCGTAACCGTTCTTGTTCGCGTACGTCCTCGCACAGGCGATCGTGTCTGCGAAGGCGATGAGCGCGAAGGCGCTCGCCGGCAAGAGCAGTTCCACGACGTCTCCGATCGCGACCTCGGGCCACCCGAGCGAGGGCAGTCCGCCCTCGACCTCGCCGACGACGGCCACCCCGTCCTCCGCGAGATCGAGCAGCTCCGAGGCGAAAATCGCGATCGCGAGGACTGCCAGCGTGGCGGGGACCTTCGGCGCATAAAGCCGGAGACCGACGGCTAGCGAGAGCAAGATCACGCTGAGAACGAGCGTCGCCCCATGCACGTCGCCGAGCTCGCGCACGAGCTCCCACAGGATCGGGAAGATGTCCTGCTCGGAGACGCTGACCCCGAACAGCTTCCCGAGCTGGCTGGCGATGATCGTCAGCGCGATCCCGTTCACGTAACCGAGCAGAACCGGCTTCGAGAAGAAGTCGGCCATGAACCCGAGCCGGAGCAGACAGCCCACGAGAAGGACCGTGCTCATCACGATTGCGAGCGCGGCTGCCAGTGCCGCGTATCGCGCCGGGTCCCCGGCCGCGAGGGGCGCGAGAGTGACCGCGGTCAGCGCCGCGAGCGCGCCCTCCGGCCCCACCACGAGCTGGCGCGACGAGCCGAAGACCGCGTAGCCGAGAAGCGGCAGCATCGTCGCGTAGAGCCCGACCACCACAGGCAGGCCGGCCAGCTCGGCCATCCCGAGACTGGCAGGGATGGCAACCGCCGCGACCGACACCGCGGATACGAGATCGGCTCGAAGCGCACCACGGCCGTAGGTGCGCAGCTCGGCGAGGCCCGGCGCGAGCTGCCAGGCAGATGTCGGAACCGCGCTACGGAGGTAGCTCCGCGCGCTTTCGCTCAGCTCGAGCCCGGACGTGGCCGCTCCCGGAACGCTGCTGCGAGGCTTTCTGCGGGCGCGTGTTGAGGTTCCGCTGTCTGGGCCTCTCGCTCGACGATCACGAACCCGATCGCGAAGCCAAGCACCGTGACAAGTGCCACCGCCTTCCCGGCATGCTCCAAGGCCTCGGGAATCATCGTGTCCGCGAGCATCGCGAGAATCGCCCCGGCGGCGAAAGCGAGGATGAACGCGATCAGACTTTCACTCGCGCCGTCGAGGAGCCCGAAAGCGAGCATTGCCGTGACGGCGCACACGAGGGCGACAAGCGTCCAGAGCCCGTAGATCCAGGCCGCGGAATGACCGGCTCTTCTGAGACCGCTCGTCGCCGAGATCGACTCCGGTAGGTTGGAGAGGAAAACGGCCGCGACGAAGGCGGCTCCTATTCCTTCTCCCTCGACGAGCGCGACTCCGATCGCCGCTGACTCCGGGACGCCGTCAAGGATGATCCCGAGCACAATCGCGAGCGGCCCGCCCTCGGCTTGCGCGCCTCCCGAGTTCTTCCGCTGTGCCGCCCCATGCCGATCCAGGAAGAGATCGCCCATGAAGAAGGTGATGCCGCCTGCGCCCAGTCCGAGCGCGAGCACAACGCCGTTCCCCCGTTCGAAGGCCTCGGAGGCAAGGTCAACCGAAAGAGCCGCGATCAAGACTCCCGCGCCGAATCCCATGATCAGCCCGATCACACGCTGGGAGAGGTCGAATCGCATGGCGATCGCGGCGCCGAGGATCAGTGACGACGCGGCGAGAAGGGACCAGCCCGCGGCCGCGATCACGGGGTCGCCGCTTCAACCGAACCATCTGCCGCCGCGCGCCCGCGTCGCCAGACGACCGATAGTGCAACGAGGAACACCGTCGTGACCGAGCCCGAGATGACGATCGAGGCAAGTGGATAGTCGGCGAGAGCAGAGCCGATCCAGTACGCGAGGAGGCAGGTGTACAGAGACCAGGTCGACGCTCCAATCGCAGACCAGAGCAGGAAGCGTCGATACGGATACGCGGCCAACCCCATCGTGGCGTTGACAACGAATCGGAGCCCAGGGACGTATCGACCCGCGACGATCAGGAGGGGTGCGCTGCTTCCGAGGAGAGCGAGGCCAGCCGCGACCTTCTCCCTCTCTTTGGCCTTCTCCAGTCGTCGCCGGACCCGCGATCCTGACCTACGTGAGATCCAGTAGAGGACTGAGTCGCCGACGATGGCGCCAAGCGCACCCACGACGACTACGAGCTGAATCTCGAGTTCGCCCCCCGCGGCCAGTGTAGAGGCGGCGTTGAGAGTCGACTCGCTAGGGAAGATCGGCAGGACCGCGTCGGCCGCGATCAGAAGCAAGACCGAGATGTACTGCCACGTCTGCGAGCCATCGCCATCGATGAGGCCAAAGCCATCGCCGTCATCGGCGAAGTGGAGCAGCGCCGCGGCGCAAGCAAGTAACGCCACGACGCCGACGCCGGCGAGGATAAGTCGACGGCGTTGGCGACCGATCGACTGGCTCCATCGACCACGATGTCTGGTTTCACGCATGCGCACCGCTCTCGCCGAGACGTCTCTTACGACGCCGTGAGCGCCTTGTGCTTGATGGCGTCGAACTCGCGCTGATCGATTGCGCCCGAATCGAGAAGGCCCTTCGCCTTCTCGATCTCGACTGCAGCTCCGCCGCTACCCGTGACCCTTCGACGGAGATCGTCCAGCTCGGCCCGGAACGCGTGCGCCCGCTCCGCGTTTCGCTCGGCCATGCCGTCGTGGTTGCCGAACATGTACGCGAAGACGCCGACATACGGGAAGACGATCGTGAAGATGGACCACAGAACCTTCCTGCCGCCCGACAGATCTCGTCGGCGGAAGATGTCGCGGTGGACGCTGATCAAGAGCCAGAACCAGATCGCCCAAGCGAAGACAACCAGCAGCGTCCAGACGAGGTCGAGAAACGGATACTCCACCGTCATCTCCTTTCGGTTTGATTAATCACGTAGCGCGCCCGGGCGGGTCAGCGCCCAGATCACCCAGCACGCCAGGGCGATCATCAGGATCGACCAGAACGGGTAGTAGGGGATGAAGAAGAAGTTCGCGACCGCGCTCAGGACCGCCAGGACGATCGCGACGGCTCCAGCCCAGGCCCGGCCGGCGAGGAGATAGAAGCCCGAGAGGCCGACCACCGAGCCGAGGGCCAGGTGGATCCAGCCCCATGTGGTCGTATCGATCTCGAAGGTGTAGTTCCTCGTAACCACGAAGAACGCGTCGTCGACAATTGCGGTCAGCCCGGCGATCGCCTGAAAAATGCCGACCAGGATCATCAGAACCGCCGCGAACGTGATCCCGCGGACCGCCCAGCCGGAGACTGGCGGCTCGGGGTGCGAGTCGTATTGAGCCATCGGCTCTCCTCCTAGTGCGTTTGCGCGCGAGGCTATGCCGCCGGAACGCGCGTCGCACCGGCGAGATCGCCGGTTTCCGGATCTCGCCGGATCAGGGCTGCGGGTCGGGGCCGTCGTTCACGAGGCCCTTCCTCACAGCCCAGAGGGCGGCCTGTGTGCGCGAGCTGAGACCGAGCTTGCCCAAGATGTTCGACACGTGCGTTCGGGCAGTCCGCTCGCTGATACGCAGTTCGGTAGCGATCTCCTTGTTGGCTCTGCCTGCGCCCAGTAGGCGGAGGACATCAAGCTCACGGGTCGTGAGCTCCGCCTTGGGGGCGTCGTCGGAGTCTGCGCGAAGAAACAAGGTGAGGCGCCGAGCGACTGCGGGATCGAGCTGAAGCTCGCCACGATGCCCGGCTCGGACCGCCGCCGCGACCTCGTCGGCCTCGGAGTCCTTGAGCAGATAGCCGGAGGCGCCGGCTTCGAGAGCCGCGTGCACGCGCTCCTCCTCGCCAAACGAGGTCAAGGCCACGACCTCGACGTCGTCGTAGCGGGCGCGGATCTCTCGGGTCGACTCGATGCCGTCGACCGGCTCCATCTCGAGGTCCATGACGACGACGTCGGGTCGCCGGCCCTGGGAATCCAGCTGAGTGAGCAGATCGAGCGCCTGCGTCCCCCCTTCCGCATCCCCGACAACCTCGAGGTCGGGCTCGCTGTTGAGAAATGCCAACAGCCCGCGACGGACGACCGCGTGATCATCGACTATCAGCACACGGATCTTGTCGTCCGGCTCAAGCGCCATTCGACCCTCCTTGCGTCTCGGTCGGGGACTCCACCTGAACCAGCGTGCCATATCCGGGCGTGCTCGAAATCGTGAGGACTCCGCCGAGTTCACGCGCACGGCTGCGCATCGACTCGAGCCCGAAGTGACCGTCGTGAACCGTCGCTGGATCGAATCCGCGGCCGTCGTCTCGGATCTCGACGACGACCCTGTCCACCCGCGCCTCCACCCGCACCCAAACCCTGCTCGCGCCGGCGTGCTTTACGACATTGGTGAGTGCCTCTCGGCTAATGCCGAAAAGCTGGACCTCAGCCCGTTGGGAGAGCGCGAGGATCTCGGGTCCCTGAACGTCGATGGCCAGTCTATGTCGTGCGCCGATCTTCGAGCCGTGCTTGGCGAGGGCGGCGACGAGCCCGTCCTCGACAGCATGACCGCCCAGTTCGAAGATGAGAGTCCGCATCTCGCTCTGCGCGGCTCTGGTCAGTTCTCCGATAGCGCTTAGAGCATGCCCGAGAGGGCCGGATGGGTTCAGACCTTCCCGCGTGATCGCCTTCTGAGCGGTGCGGGTTTGCAAAAGAGTCGAGAACAGTGCCTGAGAGACCGAGTCGTGCAGATCGCGTGCGATCCGGTGGCGCTCCCTCACGGCCCGGTCGTCCTCACGCCGCTTGGCTTCGACCAGCTCAGCGGCGGAGCGTTCGCGCTCGATGACGAGCGCACTCAGAAAGAGCGTTGTGAGGGCGGCTACGAAAATGTAGACCTGCGTGCTCAGCGTCCTGAGGTCGATCGGTTGCGTGGAGAACGGACCGGCTTCTTTCGCGGTGAACCCAATCGCGACCCCCGCGGCGATCGCGACGGCGAGCGTGGCGCCTGCCGGCCCAAATCGGAACGCAGCCCAGATCAGCGCCGGAAAGACCAGGTACGACGTCGGCCCGTCGACGGAGAACGTCAGCACACCGAGCCCAACGACGGCGGCGATCATGAGAGCGCCCTCCCATGTGCGGATGCGCCGCCATGCCGCATCGGGCTCCGGAACCCATGTGAGGGCGAGTGGGAGCACGACCAGCGCCCCGGCCGAATCGCCAAGCCACCACGTCCGCCAGAAGTGCAGCGCTTCGGACTCCGCGATGACGCCGCCGAGCAGCATCGACGTGGTGCCGAACGTCGCGCTGATCGCCGTGGCGATTCCGACCGCCGCTAGCATCCCGCCGACCTGCTCGGCCCGCTCTAGGGCTGCGCGGGGGCCGATCAGCCGACGCAGCAGCAGTGCTCCGACGACGATCTCGGCCATGTTGCCGGCCTGCTGGCCGATCAGACTTCCGAGCGGAAGCGCCGTGTCGTCGACGAGCAGCTCTCCGTTGACGGCGAGCTCACCGAGGAACACGCCGGGCCACCAGCGGAGTCCCCAAAGGTAGAGCGCCGCGATGCCGAGCCCGGCGGGTGGCCAGATGGCAGCCACCGAGGCCGTGTACCGCAGTGTCTGACCGACTTTCGCCGCACCGTAGTAGGCGGCCACCAGGAGGAGTACGCCGGCAACGTACCTGGCGTGGCGCGAGTAGAGCATGACCGCCGCCCGACGCAGCGCCGACTGGGCGGGGTATGGGTGAGCTTGGATCGTCACGGACGCCCCCTCGCGGACGGGGTCACGGCCAGCGGTGTCTCACGTTACCGCTGAGAGCTGCATCGGCCAAATGACGTATGGCCTCCCCGCGCAGATGTCTCGCTCCAAACGGGCTATCTGCCCGATGCGCCGGAGCATCGACCACGAGATGCTGGACCGGGTCCGTCAGAGCAACGTGTTCGCAACGACCGGGATCAAGCCGCGTATGAAGTCCGCCAGCGTCTCGCTCGCCGAGAAGGAGGTGGCCGGGCCGAGCCCGGCAGCCGCCCGCTAGATGCTGTACGGACGCGACGCCGAGCGGACTGCGATCGGGGGGCTGCTCGAGGCGGCGCGTGCCTCGAAGAGTGGAGCGCTCGTCCTGCTCGGGGAGCCGGGAATCGGCAAGACGGCGCTGCTCGAGGACGCGCGCGATCGGGCCGGCGACATGCACGTACTCACGGCCCGCGGCGTCGAGTCTGAGTCCGAGCTTCCGTTCGCCGGTCTGCATCAGCTCCTCCGGCCGGCGCTGCACTTGCTCGAGCGCCTTCCCGGCCCGCAAGCCGACGCTCTCCAAGGTGCAATCGGCTTGGCAGATCGACACGGAGACGATCGATTCCTGATTTCCGTGGCCTGCCTGACGCTTCTCTCAGAGCTTTCGGAGCGGCGCCCCTTGCTGTGCGCCGTCGACGACGCGCAGTGGCTCGACACGCCATCTTCCGATGCGCTGCTCTTCGTCGCTCGCCGCCTGGAGGCCGAGGGGATCGCGATGCTCTTCGCCGTTCGCGAGACCGCGACCCATCGTTTCGAGGCGCGCGACCTCACCGAACTGGAGTTGTGCGAGCTGGACGCCGAATCGGCAGCATCGCTGTTCGCCCAGCGTTTCGACGGTCAGGTCGCGCCGCAGGTGCGAGACGCTCTCCTGAAGGAGGCCGGCGGCAATGCGCTCGCCCTCATCGAACTGCCGGCCGCCTTGACACCGGCACAGCTTGCGGGTCAGGACCTCCTTCCCGACACTCTGCCCCTCACCCGCGCTCTCGAGCGCTTGTTCCTCGAGCGCGTCCGCAGGCTTCCCGTACCGACGCAGCGGCTGCTCTTGATCGTCGCCGCCGACGACAGCGGGGTGCTCGCAACAGTCTTGCGCGCGGCCGATTCGCTCGGGATCGCCGCAGAGGCACTCGGACCCGCAGAGGAGACCGGCGTCGTCTCAGTGAAGGGTTCAACGCTCGAGATGCGACACCCGCTCGTTCGCTCCGCCGTCTACCAGACAGCTTCGTCGAGCGAGCGACAGGCCGTTCACCTCGCGTTGGCGAACGGTCTCGACGGCGAGCTCGACGTCGATCAGCGCGCGTGGCATCGTGCAGCCGCCGCGCCGGGGCCCGATGCCGAGGTTGCAGAGGAGCTCGAGCGGGCAGCTGAGCGGGCGCGGCTACGGAGCGCGCACGGAGCGGCCGCGACCGCACTCGATCGGGCCGCACAGCTCAGCGCCGACGAGGAGTCGAAGGCTCGCCGGTTGGTCCGAGCAGCGAAGGCTGCCTGGGATGCCGGCCAGCCCGAGCGCGCGTTGGCGCTGCTCGATGGAGCCAGCCCGATCACTCAAGACCCGCGTGTCCAGGCTGAGCTCGTCCACGTCCGCGGTGAGATCGAGTTCCGGTGTGGCGTGCTGATGGATGGCTACCAGACGCTCACCGCCGGAGCTGAGAGGGTCGCGGCGCTCGATACGCGCAAGGCGCTCGAGATGCTGTTCGATGCCGCCAACGCGGCCGCGATCGCAGGCGACTATACGGCGGTCACCGAGGCCGGGCGGCGCGCGGCTGCATTGCCTCCGAGAAACGAGCAGGAGCGCCTTCTCATCGGGCTTCTCATCGGAGTCGCAGGCCTCCAGGCGAGCGAGAGCCCGCAAGAACTGCCGCGCATTCTGGATGCGATCGGTCGCGCTGACGAATTCGACGAGCCCCGCTGGCTCATCTGGGCTAGCGGCGGCGCACAACTCGTGGGAGACCAGGCGAGGGCGGCAGAGCTCCTGCGACATGCGGTCGTGCTGGCGCGGGCATCGGCCCAACGCGAGAGGCTCACGCCTGCGCTTGTCTCGTCTGTCCTGGATGGAATGATCGAGGGCCGATTTGCGGTCGCTGCAGAAGTCGAGGAAGGGCTCAAGCTGGCGAAAGA
>DASZCE010000201.1:0-2833 GCA_035943455.1 Gaiellaceae bacterium
CGTCTGCGCAGGCTAGCCGCTGACGGCGGCACCGAAGTACTGCGTCTTCCGGACGGCGCGCCGAAAGCCGCGGAACAGCGGGCAGTTTCCGGGGTTGACGGCGACGGCCGATGTGGCGCCGATCAGCCGATCGCTCGGTTGTTGCAGCTGGATCATCGAGGCTGTCATTTCGAGTTGAGCCTTGAGCGGTTTCCGCCCGCAGCGGATTCCCGTTGCGATCAGGACTCGGCCGGTGAACGCCTCGCTCGCCTTGGAGACGAGCCTGAACCTCACGCGCTGTCCCCGGATGGTGGTCACGGTGGCGTAGGTGGCGCACAGGGTGGGGGTACAGGCAGGCGAGAAGATGACGCGTTGCTTGATGAGCTCGGTCAGGACTGACTTGAGGCGGGTCGAGGGACCGGAGTAGGAGGCCTTGGTTGTGTGCAGATCCCACGTGCCGGCCGGCACGGCGGGATTCTTGGCGATCGCGGCGGACGCAGCCAGAGCCGTCAGCGCGATCACGGCGACCAGGATCGAGCGCCTCACGGCCCCGAAAGTGTACGCCAGCAGGGGCGTTACGTCGCTTCTGCCAGCAAGTTCCCGAGATCGAGCGGGGCCGTCATCATCGCCACACCCTTGCCGTCCGGCGACCGCGGCCATTCCCGTTCGGGGCGGTCACGGTAGATCTCGATCCCGTTGCCGTCCGGATCCTCGAAGTAGATCGCTTCGCTGACCCCGTGGTCGGACGCCCCGACCGGGATCCCCGCCTCGAGCACCCGCTTCAGCGCACGGGCCAGCGACGGGCGGTCGGGGAAACGGATCGCGAAGTGGAACAGGCCCGTCGTGCCCGGCGGCGGGCGCCGACCGCCCTTCGACTGCCAGGTGTTCAGCCCGATGTGGTGGTGGTAGCCGCCGGCCGAGAGAAAAGCGGCCTCGTCCCCCAGCCGTTGCGTCAGCTCGAACCCGAGTATGTCGCGATAGAACGCGATGGCGCGGTCGAGGTCGGAAACCTTCAGGTGCACATGGCCGATGTCGGTGCGCGGATCGATCGTCTCGCCCACGTTGTGGACAACGCTAGCCGTTGGCGGCCGTATCGTCTGGGCATGGTCGAGGACCTCGTCCGGGCGCGGGGCCCGTTCTCCCTGCGCGCCTCCGCACGCCTCGCCGGCGACGCCACGCGCCGGTTCAACGGGCGCATCCTCGTGTGCCTCTTCGAGATCGACGGCCGCCTCGAGCGCGCGGCCTGCTGGCAGGAGACGGACGGGGCAATCGCGCTGCGAGCGCTGAGCGAACCGGGGCTCGAGCGGCTGAGGGCGGTGCTCCCGCTGAAGGCCGACCACTCCGAGTTCCTACGGCGCTTCGCGGACGACGAGCTGCTCGGCCGGGCGATTCGCGAGCTTCGTGGTAAACGTCCGCTGCGGCTCGGGACGGTGACGCACGCGCTCGTCCGAGCCGTTTGCGGCCAGCTGATCGAGTCGAGGCGGGCGCGGAGGATCGAGCAGCGACTGATCCGATCCATGAGCCCGACCGACGGCGTTCTGTACGCGCCGCCGAGGGCCGAGGCGTTCGCAGGCCTCGCGCCTGCAGCGCTCCAGCGCTTCGACCTCTCGGCGCGAAAGGCGGCGACGATCGTTCGCGTCTGCCGGACGCTCGATCTCGAGCGCCTGCGGAACCTCCCGCCAAAAGGCGTGGCGCGACGGCTCGAGCGTGAGCGGGGGCTGGGGCCGTGGTCGGTGGGCGTCATCGGCCTCGAGGGCCTCGGCTGCTACGACTTGGGCCTGGTGGGCGACCTCGGGCTGATCAAGCTCTGCAACGCGCTGCTCGGACGGCGCGCGGAGCCGGCGGACACCGCCGAGCTGCTGGCCCGCTACGGGGAGTGGCAAGGTCTCGCGAGCGTGTATCTCCTCGCCGGCTTCGCGCTCGGCCTCGTGCCGGTGCGGCCGGAGCCCCGACTCCTCGCCGTCGCGTGAGTCCCACGGTTCTCGCCTCGACCGGGATCGTCACGCGCGATCCTGATCAGACCGACCACAAGGCGATTCTCGAGCATGCACCGACGCTGGGCGCCGCAGGCTACGAGCTCGCGCTCTACGAGGCGTGGCACGGCCACCTCGACGAGGTGATCGAGGACCTTCGGGGCTCAGGGCTGTCGTTTCCCGCCGTGCATGCGGACAAGTCGATCGGCGTAGGGCTCGCAAGTGACGACGGCGACGAGGCCGACGAGGCGCTCGCGGCGCTCGAGGTGAACTGTCGCGCCGCCGCCGCGCTCGGTGCCGAGACGCTCGTGCTCCATCTCTGGGAGCGGCCCGACGGCGACCGTGAGCTCGAGCGCAACCTCGATCGCCTCCCCGCCTGCCTGGACACCGCGGAGGCGTACGACATGGTGCTCGCCGTCGAGACGATTCCCGGCATCGCGGGAACGACGCTCGCGAACTTGCGGCTCGCGCTCGAGCGCGATCCCCGTTGCAAGGTCACGCTCGACACCGAGTTTCTGGGCTTCCACGGTCAGCTCGACGAGAGCATCGCGGCCGAATGGCTCTGGACGGACAACGCCGTCCGCCATGTTCATCTCAAGGACTTCGACGGCCGACTCCGGGACCGGAACGGTCGACGCTACCTCCTCCCCGGCGAAGGTGCGCTGGGCCTCCAGTCGTTCCTCGCCGGTCTCGTCGATCGCGGCTACCGCGGCGCGATCACGGTCGAGGCAAGCGCGGTCACGAACTCCGGCACGCTCGACAAGACGCGACTGGACGAGATCGCCGCCGTCGTGAGGCAGCTGTCCGCGTCTTAGGGGCCGTCTCGAATGACCAATCGCATCGACCGGCCGGTTCAGACGGATGCCGGCAGAGCCCGCTGA
>DASZCE010000202.1:0-2646 GCA_035943455.1 Gaiellaceae bacterium
CCCCGAGTCGATGCGGCTCTGGTTGACCGGGCCGAAGCTCAACCCAGAGACAGACATGCGCGTCGCGGTCGTCGACGGCGCGTTCCGGGGCTACGTCGACGTCGATCCCGATCCCGAGCCGATCTACTGGGTCGATCTGAGGGTGCCGCCCTCCGAGAGCGACGTCGTGCGCGCGGCGCTCCTCGAGTGGGTGGAAGGCCGCGCGAACGAGCGTGGCGGGAAGCTGCTCCGCGTGTTCACCGCTAGCACGGACGAGTCCACCAAGCGGATGGTCGAAGACCGCGGCTTCCGCCTGGTCCGGCACTTCTACCGAATGCGGATCGAGCTCGAAGGTGATGTACCGGCGCCCGTGTGGCCTAACGGTGTCAACGTTCGGTCGGCGACGCCAGCCGATCTCGCAAGCGTCTATCGAGTCCATCAGGAGACGTTCGAGGACTCGTGGGAGGCGCCGCGACAGTCGTTCGAGGAGTGGGAGCACTTCATGCTCGGGGAAGGGTTCGACCCTTCGCTCTGGTTCCTCGTCGACTCGGGGGACGACATAACTGCGGTCGCGATCTGCCGCGAGCACGAAGGCGAGGCGGGGCTCGGCTGGATCCGGGTGCTCGGAGTCCGGCGGCCGTGGCGGCGCCAAGGCCTCGGTCGGGCGCTTCTTCTCCATGCCTTTCGCGAATTCCAGCGGCGCGGCTTCCAGGCGGCAGCGCTGGGAGTCGATGCCTCGAGCCTGACGGGTGCGAACCGTCTCTACGAAAGCGCCGGCATGCACGTTGTCCGGCAGTCGGACGTCTACGAGAAAACGATCTGATGTCGCGACTGCGCTCGGTCTGTCCCGACTGCGGCACCTACACAGCGGTCGCGGTCGATCAGGAGTATGAATGCCACTCCTGCGGCCGAGCGTTCGCGGCCGGCGTCGTGCGTGTGCCGCGGGCATGGGGACGGGGCGGCGAGGCGATGGCAGAGGCGGCCCATCTGCCGATTCCGTATCCCGAAGCCGCGGTCATCGACGAAGGGACGCTGGCCGCTCAGACGCTCGCGCTGGCCCGTGAGCTGCCGGACCGGCCGATCATCCTCGGCGGCTGCTGCTGCGCTCACGTCGGCGCCGTCGAGGGCCTGACCGCGCGTCATGGTCGCATCGCGGTGCTGTGGTTCGACGCCCACGGCGACCTCAACACGATCGAGAGCTCTCCCTCGGGCAACGACTGGGCGACGCCGCTGCGGCGGCTGATCGACTCCGGCGCGGTGGCTCCACGAGACGTGGCGCTCGTCGGAGCCCGCAACCTCGATCCGCCGGAAGAGGAGTTCATCGCGGCCAACGACATCGGCCTGGGCCTCGGAGCCGTCGAGGGAGCACTTGCGGGAACCGCCGGCGCGTACGTCGCGGTCGACTTCGACGCGCTCGACGAGACAGAGGTTGCCCCGTTCATGCCCGAGCCCGGCGGCCTTTCATGCGCCGAGGTCGAGGCCGCCCTCGGTGTCGCCCGCACGCAGGCACCGATCCTGGGCGCCGGCTTCACGGCCTTTCTGCCCGAGGAGCGGAACATTCCCGTTCTTGAGCAGCTAGCCGCTGCCGCCATGTTTTGACGAACTCGTAGACTCCGCTCCGTGGCGGAGCGCATCGACGTCTCGATCGAGCACCGCAATCTCCCCGAGCCGGCGACCAACCCGAAGCCGGACCCGAATACGTGCCCGAGTTGCGGCTCCCATTATCGGGATGACGAGCTTGCAGCGAACCTTCGCGTCTGCCCGCAGTGCAATCACCATTTCCCGGTCCGAGCGCGCGAGCGGATCAAGCAGCTGGCCGACGAGGGCACGTTCGAGGAGGAGGCCGTCGGGCTTCGCTCCGAAGACCCCCTGGAGTTCTTCGACCTGCGGCCCTACCCCGAGCGACTTGCCGAGGCCGAGGTTTCGACCGGCCTCGGTGACGCGATGGTGATCGGGCATGGGACGATCGAGCGGACGCCGTGCGAGCTCTCGGTCATGGACTTCTCGTTCATGGGCGGCTCCATGGGCAGCGTCGTGGGCGAGAAGTTCGCGCGCGCGTGCGAGAGCGCCGCCGAGCTCGGCATGCCGCTCGTCAGCGTTACCGCGTCCGGTGGCGCCCGCATGCAAGAGGGGATCCTCTCGCTCATGCAGCTGCCGAAGACGGTGTGCGCGGTCGAGGACCTGAAGGACGCCGGCGGGGCGATGATCAGCGTCATGGCCCATCCGACGACCGCCGGCGTGATCGCGAGCTTCGCGTCGCTCGGAGACGTGATCGTCGCCGAGCCGGGCGCGCTGCTCGCCTTCACTGGTCCTCGCGTCGTCCAGCAGACGACCCGGGAGAAGCTTCCCGACGACTTCGGTCTTGCCGAGTCCAACCTCCGCTTCGGACACCTGGACGGGATCGTCGGTCGGCGGGATCTGCGTCCCTACATCGGCCGCATCCTGCGGCTCTTCTCGAATGGCCGGCGAGGCTGAGCTCCACTTGCGAGACCGCCTCGGGCGGCTGAAGGGCTTCGGGCTGCTGCGCGGAGCTCGGATCTCCGGCGAGCTCGGTCGGCTGCAGCGGCAGCTGGAGAAGATCTCCGAGGCGAGCGACGAGGAGATCTGGCAGCACGTCGAGCTTGCGCGCCATCCCGACCGGCCCTACACGCTCGACTACGTCGAACG
>DASZCE010000203.1:0-1573 GCA_035943455.1 Gaiellaceae bacterium
GCGATGATGAGGGCGCCGGGACGGGAACGACGACGGGCGAGACGCCGTCCGGCGAGGTCAAGAAGGGCGGTCGCTTCCGGATGGCTCGGAACGAGGAGCCGCTCTCCCTCGACCCGATCGTCCCCTCGGACAACGGTTCGATCTGGGTCATCTACCAGATGTTCGACCAGCTCACCACCGTCAACGAGGACTCGAGCGGCATCGCGCCTTCGCTCGCCGAGAGCTGGGAGACCTCTGACGACGGCACCGTCTACACGTTCGCGATCAAGCAGGGCGTGACGTTCCACGACGGCAGTCCAATGACGATGGACGACGTCGTCTTCTCACTCGAGCGCGTGTTCGATCCCAAGGGCTCCGGTTACTCGTTCCTCTTCGGGACCGTCGCCGGGGTGAAGGCCGTCGACAACACCCACCTCGAGATCACCCTGAAGGAGCCGTTCACGCCGCTGCTCGACAACCTCAACGTGTTCCCCGCGTCGATCGTCCCGAGGGCGGCTGTCGAAGCGGACCCGGAGGGATTCGCGCAGAACCCGATCGGCACCGGCCCGTTCAAGCTGCAGGAGTTCGCCAAGGGCCGGCACGTCCACCTCGTCAAGCACGACAAGTACTGGAAGGAGGACCGGCCGCACGTCGACGAGGTCCTCATCCCCTACGTCACCGATGACAACACCCGCATCCTCCGGGTGCAGGGCGGCGAGGTCGACGCGGCGGTCGCGATCCCCTACGCCCAGATCGACCAGCTCGACGCCCAGGACGAGATCGACGTTCAGATCGAGGAGCTCTTCCGCTTCGACGGCATGTGGCTGAACCACGCCGAGTCGCCGCTCGACGACGTCAAGGTGCGGCAGGCTCTGAACTACGCGACCGACAAGGAGGCGATGCTGAAGAGCATCTACTTCGACAAGGTCGAAATCGCCAACCACATGATGCCGAAGATGAAGTACTGGCGGGACGACGTCGAGGCCTACCCCTACGACCCCGAGCGGGCGCGCTCGCTCATCGCCGAGTCGAAGGCGCCGGACGGGTTCCGCCTGCCGGTCGTGATCCCGACCGGCGACGTGATCATCCAGCAGATCGCCCAGATCATCAAGCAGTCCTACGCCGAGATCGGCGTCGACGTCCAGATCACGAACCTCGACATCGGCACCGCGTACACGAACTTCTCGAACTTCAACTACACCGCCGGGGGCAACTGGTACATCACGAGCGACGTCCCCGGCCCGGACGAGCTGGCAGCGATCCAGTTCGACTACAGCGCCGCCAGCGGCACGAAGTCGTTCTTCACGAACTACAACGGCAAGCGGGCGACGCAGCTGGTCAACGAAGCCGGACGGGGCGACGACGCGACGCGGGAGCAGCTGTTCGGCGACCTCCAGCAGGTCGTCATGGACGACGCCGTCCTCGTCGCGCTCTTCTTCACACCAGCTCGAACGGCGCTCCGAAACAACGTTCGCGACTTCAAGACCGTGAAGACGGCGTGGTGGCGGCTGGAGGACGTCTGGCTCGACGCGTAGCGGGACATGCTCCGGTTCCTCGGGCTTCGTCTGATCCACACGCTGCCCGTCATCGTCGG